>CAZTTI010000543.1:0-5331 GCA_964615925.1 uncultured Solibacteraceae bacterium | reverse complement strand
GTCACGAACATGACGAGCGACGCGATGCCCCACTTGAAGAGCGCGAACAGCGGGATCAGGACGATGTGGGAGACGGCATGGATCCAGTGGCTCGTGACGCCGGCCATCTCGAACTGACTGTATGCGTTCTCGATGCCCGTGATCACCGTCAACATGATCCCCACACCGATGATCAACTGACTCAACGCGGCTTGAATGAAGACAACGATCAGGAGCTGCCGGTAGCTGCCGAATCCAGTCGTGTGAACTCGAATCCCGAAGTAAACGTCCGCGACCAGCCCCACGAGGTTCAGGCTGAAGGCCGTTGCTACGCCGGTTCCCAGTGCGATCGACAACACGAGCCGGATGATGCCCACGGCCAGAGTCAGGACGAGAAACACGCGCGCGAAGCGCACGTAGTCGGTGAACGCCTTTCCGAAGATCGACACGGGATTCTCCTGAACAAACGAGGCCGTACGCATCGTAGTGCGGAACGGAAGGGGTGGCCAGCAAAACGTACCGAGGGCGCGGGATGGATTTCTTGAATCGCTCGGGAGCCATCTCCTATGATGAACGTTCTCCGGCCGATCAAACCATCGATAAGCGAGAGGCTTTGCAAAGTGAGGTTTCCGGTGTTCCGACCTGGCCCTAGAGAACGTTCCGATTCCGCCCAGATTGCCGCGCTCATTGCCGCGGTATTCACCGTCGGCACCGTTGTTATCGCGCAGAGCACATCGCCGGACCCCGCTGGTCCGTCTCTCTACGCGATCGAGAATGCGCGGATCGTCGTGGCTCCCGGCAACGTGATCGAAGGCGGCACGATTGTCATCGACCGAGGCCTGATCGAAGCCGTGGGTCCTGACGCGGCCATTCCAGATGGCGCTTGGGTCATCGAAGGCGAGGGCCTCACCGTCTATCCCGGGCTGGTGGATGCGCTGACGTCGCGGGGCTTGCCCGCCGAGTTCACCCTCTCCAACGGCGGGGGTGGCCGTGGGGGGCGGGGAGCCGCTCCCGACGACACCGAGGCGCGCCATTCCTGGGGGCCCGAGGATCGCCCGGCGACATTCACCTGGGTGGCCGCGATCGACGAACTCCAGGACGACGATTCCAACGAGGACTGGCGCCATGCCGGATTCACGTCGGCTGTCGTTTCCCCCAGCCGCGGTTTCTTCCCGGGTCAGGCTTCGTATTTGAACCTCGGCGACGAACGCCCGAACCGGCGTGTCGTCGGTTCCCACGTTGCGACGCGCGCCGGCACCGATTCCGGGCCGGGCCACACCGGATATCCGGGATCGTTGCTGGGCATCGTCGCCTACTGGCGACAGACGTTCCTCGATGCGGCGCATTACGACGAGGCGTGGACGATCTACGAAACGGCTCCGGTCGGCATCGAGCGTCCCGCGTACGACCGCGCCCTCGAGCCCCTGCGGGCCGCGCTCCAGACGGGCCAGCCCGTCCTCTTTCCCGGAAACCTTGCCCGGGAGATCGAGCGTGCGGTTGCCCTTTCCGAAGAGTTCGGCGTCACACCCGTGATCTTCGGTGCCCAGGAGGCGTACCTCGTGGCCGACGCGCTCGCGGAGATCCCGGTCCTCGTCGACGTGGACTGGCCGGAATGGGACCCCGACGGCGATCCGGAAGCCGACATTCCTCTGGAAACGCTTCGGGTGTGGGACCGCGCTCCGACGACGCCCGCCGCGCTCGAAGAGGCCGGTGTCCGGTTCGCGTTCTACGGCGACGGCCTTTCCCCGTCCGAATTCCTCGAGAACGTCCGGCGCGCCATCGATGTGGGGCTTTCCGAGGATGCGGCCCTCCGTGCCCTGACGACGGCACCTGCGGAGATCTTCGGTGTGGACAACCGGGCCGGGTCGCTCGAGGCCGGGAAGATCGCCAACCTCGTCGTGACCGATGGGGATCTGTTCGCGGCGGAAATGCGGGTGCGCCACGTCTTCGTGGACGGGCGGAAATACGATCCGCCACAGGACGAAGACGAGGACGAAGACGAGGGCAACGCGGAGGAATCTGGAGAAGAGGCTCCCGCCCGCGAGCCGATCACGCGGACGCCGGACCGCGGCCCGCTCACCAACGCCCCGGTCACGCTGATCCGGAACGGCACGATCCTGACCGTCACGAACGGCACGATCGAAAACGGGTCGATCCTCATCCGCGACGGCCGGATCGCGGCGGTGGGTGCCGGCATCGACGCTCCTGACGACGCCGAAGTCATCGACGCCACCGGACGTTACGTGATGCCGGGCATCATCGACGCCCACTCGCACATCGCGGCCGAAGGCGTCAACGAGGGCTCGGTTTCGGTTTCCGCGATGGTCCGGATCCGCGACGTCCTCAATCCCGACGACGTGGCGATCTACCGGGCGCTGGCCGGCGGCGTGACCGCCGCCCACGTCCTCCACGGCTCGGCCAACACGATCGGCGGTCAGAATCAGTTGATCAAGCTGCGCTGGGGAGCCAACGCCGAAGGCCTCGTCTTCGAAGGCGCGGCGCCGACGATCAAGTTCGCGCTCGGCGAAAACGTTACGCGCGACCGGCAACCCGACCGTTATCCCGCAACACGGATGGGCGTACAGGACGTCGTCCGCCAGGCACTGTTGGAAGCCCGGGAGTACCAGAAGGCGTGGGGCGAATTCGAAGCCGCGCGTCTCTCCGCGCCGGACACTCCACGGATCCCGCCCCGGCGCGATCTCAAGCTCGAGGCACTTTCCGAAGTGCTGGACGGCACGCGCCGCATCCACGCCCACTCCTACCGTTCCGACGAAATCCTCCAGCTCATGCGGGCCGTCGAGGAGTTCAACGTCCGGATCGACACGTTCCAGCACGTCCTGGAAGGGTACAAGGTGGCCGGCGAGATGGCGGCCCATGGCGCGATGGCCTCGACGTTCTCCGACTGGTGGGCCTACAAGGTGGAAGCCTACGACGCGATTCCGTACAACGCGGCGCTGATGACCGAACGGGGGATCGTCGTCTCGATCAACAGCGACGACGCCGAAGAGATCCGGCACCTCAATCAGGAAGCGGCGAAGACGGTCCGGTGGGGCGGGCTTTCCGAAGAGGAGGCCCTCCGTCTCATCACGCTGAATCCGGCCATCCAGGTGGGCGTCCAGGACCGCGTGGGATCGATCGAAGTCGGCAAGGATGCGGACCTGGCCATCTTCTCCGCTCATCCGCTTTCGGTTTATGCGGTGGCCGACATGACGCTCGTCGACGGGCAGGTCTACTTCGATCGTGACCAGGACATCGAGCGGCGGGAAGCGCTGGCTGAAGAGAAGGCCACGCTTCTCGAGCGGCACCGGCCGGAAAGGCGGGGTCGCGGCGGCGGCGAAAGCGACACCGGGGAGGGACGACGATGACGCGGCTCCCGCATATGGCCCTTCCCGTCGCGATGGCCGTCCTCGGCATCGCGAGTCCCGCCCATGCCCAAGTGCTCGCACTCCGGGGCGGCACCGCGCACACGCTCGCGGGAGACCCGGTCTCCGAAGCCGTCATCGTGATCGAAGACGGCCGTATCACGACCGTGGGACGCGACGTCCGGATTCCGCCCGGTGCCGAGGTCCTCGACGTCACGGGCCTCGACGTCTATCCCGGATTCTTCGACGCGTACACCCAGCTCGGGCTGACCGAAATCGAGGCCCTCAGCGTGACGAACGACTTCTCCGAGCTCGGTGATTTCAACCCGCAGCTCGAGGCGTTCACGGCCGTGCATCCCCCGAGTGAGCACATTCCGGTCGCGCGCGCCAACGGCATCACCCACGTCGTCACCGTGCCGAACGCCCCGTCGGGAGGCGTCGGCGGGCAACCGTCCCTGATCCAGCTCGACGGCTGGACGGTCGAAGAGATGTTGATCTCCCCGTCGGTCGGTTTCGTTCTCGATTGGCCGGCGATCGCGGCCGGAAGGGGCCGGTCCTACAACGAGGCGCGCGAGGACTACGACGGTCAGATCCGACGGCTGTCCGGATGGCTCGAGGATGCCCGTCGCTACGACCTGGCGATGCAGGCCGAACGGCCGATTCCGCGCGACCTGAAGCTGGAGGCCTTCAGCCGCCTGGCCCGGCGCGAGCTTCCGCTGATGGTCGACGTCCGGGACGAGCGTTATGTCGAGGACGCGATCGACTTCGCCGCGCGCGAGAATATCCGCATCGTCATCATCGGCGGCAGCCAGGTCTGGAAGATGGCGGATCGGCTGGCCGAACTGGACATCCCGGTGATTCTGGGCCCGACGCAATCATTGCCTTCAGCCCGGGACGAGGCCTACGACGAGCAATATGCTGCCCCCGCGCGTCTCTACGAGGCCGGTGTGAAGTTCGCGTTCGGCACGTTTACCTCGGCGGCCGGCGTTCCGGATCCACGGACGCTGCCGTTCCAGGCGGGCAATGCGATTCCCTACGGGTTGCCGCACGACGAGGCGATCAAATCAGTCACGCTTCGCGCGGCGGAGATCTATGGCGTTGCCGATGAGATCGGGACGATCGAGGCCGGAAAGATCGCGAACCTCATCGTGACCGATGGAGATCCCCTGGAATACACCGGCACGATCCGCCACGTGATCGTGGATGGGCGGGACGTCGGGCTCGACAATCGGCATCTGGAGCTCTACGAGACGTACCGGAACCGGCCGGGGCGGTAAATTGTCTGAGCGCCGGGTTCCCAACCATGAGACGAACGATGTTCAAATTTCGCTCAACGAGCAGATCGACGTCTTTGCGCTGCCGTGATGACCAAACTTGAAGCGACCGCGAGCGTGGACGGTGTGGTGACGCCGCTCGCCGAGGCGAAAGTGCCGATCATGGATCGCGGCTTCCTCTACGGCGATTCCATCTACGAGGTCTTTCGAACCTACCGGGGCGTGCCGCTCTTCTTTGACGAGCACTGGGCGCGATTCGAGAATTCGGCGCGGCTGATCGCCATGCGGATCGGATTCACGCGCCAAAACGTTTTCGAGGAGATTCGGAGGACGGTTGCCGCGAGCGGTGCGCCGGAGTCGGGCCGGGATGTGTACGTGCGTTATGTCGTCACCCGCGGCGAAGGTCCCCTCGACCTTTTTCCCAGGGAGGATGCTCCGGCGCGGCTCGTGGTTTTCGTCAATGAAGTGCCAGAGTGGCGCCCAGAGCTCTACACACACGGGGCTCATGTCGCCGTCGTCCGGACCCGGCGGAATCCAGGCGACGCACTCGATCCGAACATCAAGGGCGGCAACTATCTGAACAACGTTCTCGGAGTCATCGAGGCGCGTAAGCTCGGTGCGGACGATTGCCTGATGCTCAATGACCGAGGACTGATCACCGAGGCGTCAAACAGCAACGTTTTCTTCGATATCGACGGCGCGCTCGTCACTCCATC
>CAZTTI010000542.1:0-6751 GCA_964615925.1 uncultured Solibacteraceae bacterium | reverse complement strand
TTCGCGTCCGGGGCGCTGTCTGTCTTGGCGGGCCCGGGGCTGTACCTGACAATCGTCTTGTTGCCCGTTGTCATCGGATTGGTGGGGAGCGGCCTAATCGGGTCCGTCTCCGAACAGGACGCGTTCCTGCCCACACTGGCGCTCGACGTCATGCCGCCGGTGCTCTACGTGGTGTTCCTCGGGGCGCTGGTGTCCGCCATTCTGTCGACAATCGACAGCGCGTTGCTCGCCGTGACGGCCCTTGTTGGACACAACGTCGTCGTGCCCCTCTTCCCTGACTTGAGCGAACGGACCAAGACGCGGATCGAGAGGGCCATCGTCGTCCTCGCCGGAATTTTCTGCTACTTCATCGCGGTGGGGGGCGACACGGTGTTCGGTCTGGTGGAGCTATCGTCGTCGTTCGGATCGGGCGGCATCCTGGTGTGCGTCGTCGTCGGACTGCATTCCGGGTTCGGAAGTCGTGTGGCGGCGCTCCTGACACTCGGCACGGGGATGGTGCTGACGCTGGCCGGGGAGTTCGTCTTCCGGTTCGAAGCGCCCTACCTCGTCGCTGTCCTGGGTTCGCTGGCGGTGTACGTTGCGGCAGGGTCTCTGGAACCAAAGCGCTCCGTCGTGCGCGCGTAATCGCCGAAACGAGACGATCTCCAATCCACGGCCGAGCGACGCCGTGGACGCGGCGCCGTCGAAGCACTGGTGATGGCAGAAGGTGGTAACCTGCATGACGCGAACCGGCGTTTCTACCGAAACGCCACCTGAACCGAAGCGTTGATTCGAGAGGCCGCATTCGACAGGAGAAACCGGACCGTGCCAATTGAATCGAAAACCGATCTTGCGCTGGGAGAGATCCTGCGACGTCTGCGCGAGTCGCGTCAGCTGTCGGTGCGCACGCTCGCCTCTCGCGCCGGATTTTCTCCCAGCTTCATTTCCCAGGTGGAGAACGGACAGACCTCACCCTCCCTGGCGTCTCTCGAACGTATCGCCACTTGTCTTGGCGTCGGGATGCGCGACCTGTTCGTGGAGAACGAGGGCGCCGGACCCGCCGTGGTGCGCTCGGCCAGGCGGCCCGCCATGACGAGCGAGTGGTCGAAGGCGCGCGTGGAGTCGCTGACCGCTCCCGGCGAGGACCCCCGTCTGGAAGTCATCATGGTTCACGTCCGTCCCGGAGGGGCCAGCGCCAAGCGGCCTCATCCTTCTCCGGCGCTGCGATTCGCGATCGTCTGGGAAGGCGCTGCCGTGTTGCACCTGAACGGCGTTGAATATCCCCTGAATCGAGGAGACGCGGTGACGATCCCCTCAGGGGCGTTGCATCGCTGGGAAAACCGCGAAGCCCGCGAGGCCCGTATCGTCGTGGCCACGTTTCGCGGTTGATGGCCGTAACCCCCTATCATCGCGCCGCGTTGGGGCGGCCCAGGCCGTCCGGGTCCGTGACGAACGTCAAGGACGGGTTCTTGTCGACGGCATACGAAAGTTCCCAATCGGAGCGGAACAGCGCGATCGGACGATCGTGCGAATCGCGCGCCAGGATGGCACCCCCCGTCGACGGCAGGATCACGGCCTCCACGGCTTCGGGGCGGCCGTGGACCCAACGCGACACTTTATAGGGGAGAGGATCGCGCTCAGTCTCGACCTTGTATTCCGCCCGCAGGCGCGCTTGAACCAGGTCGAGCTGCAGAACGCCGACCACCGCCACCAGCGGTCTGGGTGAGCGGTTCAATTCCGGGCGGAGCACTTGCAGGACACCCTCCTCTTCGAGCTGGCTGAGTCCCTGGAGCAACTGCTTCCGGCGGGTGACGTCGGTCTCGCGCAGATACGCCGTGTATTCCGGCGGAAAGCGGGGGATCGCGTCGAATTCGAAGGTGGCGCCGGCGGTCAACGTGTCCCCGAGCCGGATCATTCCCGGATTGATCAGGCCGACGATGTCCCCGGGAAAGGCCTCTTCCGCCATCTCGCGTTCGCCCGCGAAGAATCGGTGAAGCCGGGCGGCTCGCAGCGTGCGTCCGAGTCGCGGATTGTAGACCGTCATGTCTCTGGAGAACCGTCCCGAGCAGACACGGACGAAGGCAACCCGGTCCCGGTGCCGCGGATCCATGTTGGCTTGGATCTTGAAAACCAGGCCCGAGAACTCCGAGACGGCAGGAATTTCTCCCGCCGCCGTGTTCACTCTCGCGGTGGGTGCGGGAGCAATTTCGATCAGGGCGTCGAGCACGGGCCGGATGCCGTAGTCCCTGAGCGCACTCCCAAAGAACACGGGCGTCTGTTCGCCGCGGCCGAATGCGCCGGGATCCAGCCGGTCCAGGCCCAGCCCCTCGATCAGGCGGAGATCCTCGCGAAATGCATCGAGTGCGGCCGGACGGGCGCGATCTGGGATGGTCGAGCCACCGCGTTCGTCAAGGCCCGTTCCACCCACCGTGTCGGCGGAGAGGAACCGCCCACGGCGAAGATCGTAGAGACCGGCGAAATCCGGCCCCGTTCCGACGGGCCAGTTGAGGGGCGCGACCCGGATCGCGAGCGTCTGCTCGATCTCGTCCAGCAGACCGAGGGGTTCACGTCCCGGCTGGTCGAGCTTGTTGATGAACGTGAGGAGGGGAATCCGGCGCCTCCGGCAGACTTCGAAGAGCTTCAACGTTTGCGGCTCGATCCCCTTGGCGCTGTCCAGGATCATGATCGCGGAGTCGACCGCGAACAACGTCCGGTAGGTGTCCTCGCTGAAGTCCTGGTGTCCCGGCGTGTCGAGCAGGTTGAAGACCAAGCCACCGTATTCGAACTGCAGAACGCTCGACGTCATCGAAATGCCCCGCTCCTGCTCCATCGCCATCCAGTCCGACGTCGCCCGGCGCTGGCCCTTGCGGCCGCGGACGGCGCCGGCCAGGTCGATGGCGTTGGAGTAGAAGAGCAGCTTCTCGGTCAGCGTCGTCTTGCCAGCGTCCGGGTGGGATATGATCGCGAACGTGCGTCGGCGCGCCGCCTGTTTGAGAATCTCGTGTTCGAGGCGGTCGATAGTTGCATGGTCCACGACGTACAGTATAAGTAAACACCGAACCGGGCGCCAGGAATCGCATGAATGACTCTCTTCTCGGTTTGTATCGCGACCGTCCGCTCGATCTTCGAACGGCACTCCGAGACGGTATTCGGCGGTTCGCAACGACGACGGATCCGGTGGCTCCGGACCGCGCCATCGGACGCCTGACGCGCATGGATGCGCTCCAGTCGCAACAGATGGCCATCGAGATGAAGCGCCGGAACGAAGCGCAACTCCGGCTGATCGACCAGGCCCTCGAGCGCATCGAAGACCGTAGTTACGGGATCTGTCTCAAGTGCGAGGAGCCGATCTCGCCGAAGCGGCTCGAGGTCCATCCGGAAACGCCGGTGTGCATCGCCTGTGCCCGGTGAACCGTGTCTCGAATGGGCTCGCGATACAGAGGATGCGGAGGGCCGCAGGCGCGACGATCACAGGACTTGGCTCCTGGCGCTTCTGCGGCCGCTCCCGGCAAGCCTGAAGGCTTCTTGATCCGCGTTTAGGCCTACTGTACACTGCCAGTTCGCGCGTCGGTGTCTGGTCCGGAGTTCTGGCACATGCTGAGAAACGAATCGATCGCCGCCCGGCTGCAACTCACCATGGACGATCTGAACAGTCTCCTGCAAGGCTCGGTCACCGCGGCCGTAGCCGCTCAACTCGGCATGCGCCAGACCGATCTTCAGTTGTTTGTCGAGGGGCAGGCGACCGACAGGATTGCGCGAGAACTCCGGATGGGGACGCTCGATGCGGCGTGCGAATTCGCGACGTCACTGGGGAGAGACGGCGCCATCGGCGTGCTTTGCGGGTTGCTCCTCTGCGGCCCCGCCGTCGCTACGGATCCGATCCGTCCCGTTCGCGGCGAATGTCCTTGAGGCAGGCGGCGGCCGCGCCCGTACGGGAGATTCTCGCCATCCGCTTCGCCCGGCTTGGAGACGTCGTGCTCCTGTTGCCGGCACTTCGGATACTGAAAGCAGCCCACTCCAGCGCGCGGCTGACCCTGATGACGGGCACGCCCTATGCGGCCGCCGCGAGGATGTGTCCGTTCGTGGACGACGTGCTGGCCGTCGACCGTCATGCGATGCGCGACGGACCCCGCATTGCCGCCGTCCGCGACATCGTCGGTCTCGTCGGAGATCTCCGCCGCCGCCGCTTCGATCTCGTCGTCGACTTTCAGAGTTTTCGGGAGACGAATCTCCTGGCGTGGGTATCCGGCGCGCGTTCGAGGATGGGGATGAAGCGGACCGATCGGGCATATCTCCCCTTTTGTTTTAATCTGCCGCCGGTTCTCGAGGACAAGAGTGTCCATGTCGGCGAGATGTTTCGAAGGGTCGCCCTTGCCGCAGGCCCGGGCGCGCCGCAGGTTTTCCCGCGGGAGGACCCATGCGACGACCCGGTGATCGCCGTTCCCTCCGGTCTTTCGGCGCAAATTCGCCGCCGGTTGCCCGGGCTCGGGCAGAATTCCATACTCGCGATCTACTGCGGAGCGTCGGTATCGGCCCGCCGTTGGGCGGTGGAACGCTTCGGCCGCGTGGCGCGGTTCGCTCTGGAGTCTCTCGGCGCCGATGTGGTCGTGCTTACGGGGATCTCCGAAGAAGAGGAGAGGATCGGACAGGAGATCGTCCGATCGCCGGGTTGCGGCGCCGCGCGGGCCATCTGTGGGCTGGGGATTGCGGAGATGGCCGCCCTCATCGCGGAATGCCGGTTGCTCGTCGCCAATGACAGCGGCCCGATGCACCTCGGGCCCGCACTGGGCGTCCCGACCCTCGGAATCTTCAGTGCCAGCCTTCCCCTCCATTACCGCCCGATGGGACCCGAAAGTGCCTTCGTCCACAAGGAACGTGTGGAGGAAATCCGCGTCGAGGAGGTCCTCGACGCGATGATGCCGCTGTGGACGCGCGCAACAACACGCGCAACAACACAAGAAAAGCCGGGCCTTTCTATCCGGGAGGACTCGCAATAGACGCGTATGGACTCCGCCCTCCACGCCGGACAGGTGAAATAAGCGGGCTCGGACGACCGCCACCACTCGGCGCATATTTCCCCCGGAAGCGACGAGGCGGTCATGAGGGCCTTTCGATTGCACCGTCTCGAGCGTGTGCATATCATGACGGCCGGAGGCGGACACCCGAATGCATCCTCATGTAGAGGCACCACCGCGGATCGCCATCGACCTCTCCGGAGTCGGCATGAACGAAGAAATCTTCGCCCGGATTTGTCGCGACAATCCCGAACTCGGCTTCGAGTTGACGGCGTCGGGTGAGCTCGTCGTCATGACGCCCACGGGATCGCAGTCCGGACACCGCGAACTCCGGATCCTTCAACGTTTGGGAGAATGGACCGACCGCGACGGGACCGGCATTGCCTTCAGCTCGAACGCCCTGTTCACGCTGCCAAACGGAGCGAAACGGATGCCCGACGCCGCCTGGATCCTCCGCGATCGCTGGGAGCGGCTGTCCTCGGAAGCCCGGGAAGGGTTCGCGCCCATCGCGCCGGATTTCGTCGTCGAACTGCGGTCGCCTTCCGACCGGATTCCCGACCTTCAGGAGAAGATGGGGGAGTACCGAGCGAACGGCGTCCGGTTGGGATGGCTGCTGGATCCGTTCGCCGGCGAGGCGTGGCTGTACCGGCCGGGTGCGAAGCCCATGCACGTCAGGGATCCCGGAACTCTCACGGGCGATCCGGTCCTTCCCGGATTCCGGTTCGACTTCTCCGAGATCGCCGAAAGGGAGTGAAGCCTCACACCTTACCAGCCGTCGAATACACTCGACAACCCTCGAGGCCTCGAGGCCGTGCTCGTCGGACCCGAAGCCTAAGAAGCGGGCGTGCTGGAGCGCCTCGTCCAGTCGTAGTCGACCCTCTGCCCCAAGGGAGAGATGAGATCGTCACCGCGACGTGTGGACGCGAGGTTGGCCGTCGACTACGGTTGCGGCAACAGTCATCGGCCGGCAACAGACTTCGCAGTCCTCGACGTACTCCTGTTCCTCGACCGAGCAGTCGACGAGGAGTTCGATCGGTTCCCCGCAGAAGGGGCACTGGGACGAGACTGGTTCGACGCCGTGCATCGTCCCTACACCTTACCTTGACTTCGCGTCGGGCCTCGCATACGTTCGACCCCAACAAACTTCCGCGTCTGGAATTCGCATATGAAGATTCACCCGATCCCTTTCCTGGTCGGGGTGCTCGCCATTGTTTTCGGCGCAACGCCCGTCTTCGCCCAGGAACTGCTGACCGAGTTTCCCCGGATGCCCGGCGGCAGGCCGAATTTTACCGGTGTCTGGCAGGCGTTCGGTTCGGCGTGGCTCGACCTCGAAGCGCATGCGGCGTCGGAAGGCCACTTCTATCAGCTCGGCGCGATCGGCGCCGTGCCTCCGGGCCAGAGCGTGGTCGTCGGCGGGGAGATTCCGTACCTTCCCGAGGCCCGCGCCGTCAAGGAAGCGAATTTCGCGGACCGGCTGGCGCTCGACCCCGTGGTCAAGTGTTACATGCCGGGCGTGCCGCGAGCGGCCTACATGCCATTTCCGTTCCAGATCGTCCAGGGGACCGAAGAAATCCTCGTCGCGTACGAGTTCGCGACGGCCAACCGCGTCATCTTCATTGACGGCGGGGAGCTTTCCCCGGTCGACAGCTGGATGGGATGGTCCAATTCGCGTTGGGACGGGGACACGCTCGTGGTCGAGGTCACGGGAATGAACGGCGTCGGAGGAGCGATTGCCAACAACGGAGACCTGACACTAA
>CAZTTI010000541.1:0-3491 GCA_964615925.1 uncultured Solibacteraceae bacterium | reverse complement strand
CGACATGACGGTGCTGGCCGAGGCGAAGCGGAACGGTTTCTCCGACGTTCAAATCGCCTACCTCACCGACACCACACCAGAGAAGGTCCGCTCGATCAGGGAGGGTGCGATGATCCGCCGAACATATCAGCGGGTGGACACCTGCGCCGCTGAATTCGTCGCCAGAACGCCATATATGTACGGAACCTTTGAGGATGAGTCCGAAGTCATCGAAGCCGACAAGCCCCGGGTGGTGGTCCTCGGCTCCGGGCCGAACCGGATCGGCCAGGGCATCGAATTCGACTATTGCTGCGTCCATGCATCGTTTGCCCTCCGTGATGCCGGTTACGAAACGGTGATGATCAACTGCAATCCGGAGACCGTTTCCACCGACTACGACACCTCCGATCGTCTCTACTTCGAGCCGCTGACCCTCGAAGACGTGCTCCATGTCGTCGAGCACGAGAAGCCCACGGGCGTCATCGTGCAGTTCGGGGGACAGACACCCCTCAACCTCGCCCTGGACCTGGAAGCGGCGGGAGTCCCCATCGTCGGGACATCGCCCCAATCGATCGACCTGGCTGAAGATCGCGAGCGGTTCGGACGACTGCTCACTTCGCTCGAGATTCCCCAGCCTCCGAACGGGACCGCGGTTTCGCTCGCCGAGGCCCGCGCCATTGCCGAGGAAATCGGATATCCCGTGCTCGTGAGGCCGTCTTACGTTCTCGGCGGGCGCGCAATGGTCATCGCGTTTGACGAAAGCGCGTTGGATGCCTACATGAAGGAAGCCGTCGAGGTCTCTTCGGAGCGCCCTATCCTCATCGATCGATTCCTCGAAGACGCCATGGAGATCGACGTCGATGCTCTTTCCGACGGCGAGCGTGTGGTGATCGGCGGCATCATGGAACACATCGAAGAGGCGGGAGTCCATTCGGGGGACAGTTCCTGCGTGCTGCCCGCCTATCAGTTGAGTCGGGAGAACCGCGAAACGATTCGCGAGTACACGGTCCGTCTCGCCAAGGCGCTGAACGTCGTCGGCTTGATGAACGTCCAGTACGCAATTCAGGGGGGGAAGGTCTTCGTCATCGAAGTCAACCCGCGGGCTTCGCGGACCGTTCCCTTCGTGAGCAAGGCCACCGGAGTGCCCCTGGCGAAGGTCGCCGCCCGTGTGATGCTCGGGGCCCGTCTGGACCAGTTCGGACTTCCCGACGAATTGCCCGTGGACCAGTACTTCGTCAAGTCGCCGGTTTTCCCGTTTGCGCGATTTCCCGGCGTCGATCCCATCCTCGGACCCGAAATGAAATCGACCGGGGAGGTCATGGGGATCGACAATACCTTCGGAAAGGCTTACATCAAGGCCCAGATCAGCGCCGGGACCATCTTGCCGCGTTCGGGAACGGCGTTTCTCAGCGTGAACCAGCAGGACAAGAAGCACGTTTCCGAGATGGCGCGCGAGCTTCGGGATATGGGGTTCGACCTGATCGCGACTTCGGGAACCGCCGCGGTGCTCCGGGCGGCCGGCATCGAGGCCGCCCCGGTGTACAAAGTGAACGAGGGCCGCCCCCACATCGTGGACAAGATCAAGAGCGGAGAGGTTCATCTCATCATCAACACGCCGCTCGGCCGTGAGTCGTTCTTTGACGAAAAGTCCATCCGCCGGGCCGCCATGCAGTATCGGATTCCGTGCATCACGACCTTTTCGGGGGCGACGGCAGCCGTCAACGGGATTCGGGAGCTGCAGCGGGAGTCCCTGACCGTCCGGACGCTCCAGGAATATCACGCGGAAAGCGTTAAACGCCGAAGCGCGGCATCTCCCCTGAAAAACTCCTAAAGAAATCGGCCGTCCGGCCGATGGAATTCCCGAGGACCAATCGGTGCGCTCGTCGTGTCGATTGTGCCGTTTTGTTGCATTGCGCTCCGGGTGACCCTGCTGTCTCATTTGAGAAAGGAGACCTTTTGCGAGGGGATCTATGACGACCGATTCGATACAGGAGGCAAACATTTTCGGGCGCAGTCGGGAGCGGGGGTTCTCGGGACTCGAACTGGCGATTGTCGTCTTCATCATTTCGGCGATGTCGCTTGTGGCGCTTCCGGAACTCCTGAATGCGCGCGAGAACTATCGGCTGCTCGCCGTCGCGCAGGAGATCAGCGGAAATCTTGCGAACGCCCGTATACGATCGATCAACGAGAACGCGGATTTCCGAATCCGCGTGGATACGTTGGCGAGCTACGTCCTCGAGGAAGAGACGGCGCCCGGCACTTGGACCGGCCGGGATTCCTTCGAGATTCCGGATGGATACACGTTCAGTGCATCCGGAAGCACGATCGAGTTTCACTTTCGCGGGAACGCCACTCCGGTGGCGACACTGACGGTCCAGAATCCCAACAATCTGACGCGCGATATCGTCACGACGACGGCGGGGCGAACCAATGTCCAGTAGAGAACGCGGGTTCACGTTGATCGAAACGATGATGGCGGCGGCCATCATGGCGACGGCGCTGGTGGCGGTGGCGTCCCTCTTCGCGTACGCAACGCGGACGAGCTACATGACCGAGCAAATGTCGACGTCGACGTTCCTGGTCAACACGAAACTGGAAGACATCCGCGACCAGCACCTGAGCACGGTGCCCAACGGAGGCGGCCTCGATCCCGCATCTCCGGTGACGAACTTCGTCGAGTACATCACGATCAACCCGGACGGGGAGGTAGCGGTCAGCACGTCCAATACCAGCGCGCCGTTCATCCGGTTGTGGGAGGTCAGCGGCACCTCGCCCCGAGTGATCACCGTCGCAGTCTTCGCCCGCAGGAACGGTGTGTCGGGGCAAACATCGGAACTGGCGCGCGCCACGTTGGAGTTGAGCAATGGATTGTAGCCCGGGTCGGAACGCTCGCTTCTCAGGCTCCAGCGGCTTCTCCCTGATGGAACTGTTGCTGGCGATGGCGATCACGCTCGGAATCGGCCTCATCGTCTTCCAGATGTTTCTCCAGAACGAGCAGGTATTCCGCGATCAGAACATGGTGCTCGAGATGGAGCAGTCCGTCCGCGCGGTGGCGGATATGATCAATGACGAACTGCGCATGGCGGGACAAGGCGTGCCCGCGTTCGCCGCGTCGCAGAACAATGAGACGGTCGAAGCGGTCCAGACGATCATGAACGGATCGAACGCATCGACGATCGTCTTTCGAAGCTCGCTCAACAACGGCTTCGCCGAGCCCCAGGGGTCGCCGCCCTTCATCTATTCGGTCGGCGTGCCGGCCATCGTTTCCCTGGACAACATCGATCCGCTCCTCGGCGCCAACGGATCGAACATCTTTCTATGGGGACCGGCCGGGGAGTCCTGGACGTGGGTCCGGGCCACGGTGGGAACGATGGATGCCATCAATGACTTGATGGTCGTCGTGCCGACGCAGACAGCCAGCAGCGGCGGAACCATAGACGCCGTTCCTTATCTTTCCATGGAAGAGGGAACGGCCTTCACGTTGGATGGAAGCAACGTGAGGCGGGGAACGA
>CAZTTI010000540.1:0-2983 GCA_964615925.1 uncultured Solibacteraceae bacterium | reverse complement strand
GTCGGAGGGACGCGTGTCCGGCGCAATTGCCGTCCGGATCGTGTGGGCCCGGTCCGATGCGGATATTCCCGTGGAGACGTTGTGGCGCGCTTCGATCGAGATGCAGAAGGCCGTGCCGTATTGGGACGTGTTGGTCGGATCGGGGACCATGAGGGGGATCTCAAGCGCGTCGAGCCGTTCCCCCGTCATCGGCAGGCAAATCAGGCCTCTTCCGAAAGTCGCCATGAAGTTGACGATTTCGGGCGTGACCTTTTCCGCCGCCACCATCAGGTCGCCTTCGTTTTCCCGATCCTCATCGTCAATGATGACGATGGGCCGGCCCTGACGGATTTCTTCGGCCGCCTCCTCGATGGACGCGAAGATGGATGCCGCCATCAGGCGCCCCCTCCGAGCTTTTCGACGTACGGCTCGAGCAGTCGTTCCACGTATTTGGCCAGTACGTCGTACTCGATGTTGACCCGGTCTCCCACGCGGGAGTGGGCGAGATTGGTGTTTTCGAACGTGTACGGGATGATGGCGAACGACATCGTGTCGTGGCCCAGTGCGGCGATCGTCAGGCTGATCCCGTCGATTGCGACCGAACCTTTCCATACCAGGCGTCGCTGGTGTTCGGTCGGAAAACGCACCTCAAGGTGCCAGTCGTCGTCGTTACGGTCGAATTTCGAGATCGTGCCGACGCCGTCGACGTGACCCTGCACGATGTGGCCCCCGAACCTTGAATCCGTTCGCATCGACAGTTCCAGATTAACTCTCCGCCCCGCCTCGATTTCGGAAAACGTCGTTCGCTCGAGCGTCTCTCGAGAGAGATCGGCGGTGAAACATCCGTCCTCGATCGACGTGGCCGTCACGCACACCCCGTTGGTTGCGATGCTGCTGCCGGGACGGACGCTCGCGAGCAGGTTCCCGCCGCGAACGCGAATCCGCCGGAACTGATCGTTGCCGGTGATGTCGACGACCTCGCCAACACTTTCAATGATTCCTGTGAACATAGGCGCTCAACATGAAGTCGGGGCCGACGGGTTCCACTCTCCAGCGGTCCAGGGTGGTGGCCTCGCCGAGCTCGTCGATTCCGATTCCGCCGATGACGGGGGTGTCGCGTCCGCCGAAGATAATCGGGGCGACGAAGACAACTAGTTTATCAACGATCCCGGACCGAAGGGCACTCGCCGCCATTTCTCCTCCGCACTCGATCAGGACGCTCTGCACGCCCCGTTGCCCGAGGTCTTTGAAGACCTCTTCGAGCGAGGTGACGCCCCCGACGGTTTCCGTATTCGGAAGCGGGTCGATCGTCCGTTCCGTATACCGGATCGTCCCCGGCTCGGTGAGGAGCCGGCGGTCCGCTCCGATGCGCCCGCGCCGGTCGACCACGGCCCTCACAAGCGGCCGTCTTCGCGGCAGGCCGCTGCGGTCGGTGAGCAACGGGTCGTCGGCGAGGACTGTCCCGCTCCCGGTGAGAATGGCGTCGGCGCGATGGCGAAGCCGGTGGACCCGTCGGCGGGAATCCTCCGACGTGATCCAGCGGGACTTTCCCGTTCTCGTGGCGATCTTTCCATCCAGCGACATCGCGGCCTTCAGCACTCCGAACGGCCGGCCGAGCCGCGTCGAGTGGAGATGCGCCTCGTTCTGGGCCGCCGCCTCGGGTCCGAGGAGGCCGAGCTCCACATCAATGCCGGCGGTCCGGAGAGCCGCCAGCCCTGCGCCGTCGACCATGGGATTCGGGTCACTGACCGCCACGACGACCCTCCGGACGCGGGATCGAATGATCTCTGCCACACATGGGGGCGTGCGGCCCTGATGGCTGCAGGGTTCGAGCGTCACGTAGAGCGTGGCGTCTTCGGCCGAACCTCCTGCCGCCCGGAGTGCCTTCGATTCGGCGTGGTCGCGGTCGTCCCAAGTATAGGAGCCCTCGCCGACGATGGCTCCGTTTTTGACGACGACGGCCCCCACGAGGGCACCCGGACTTGCCAGACCCTGTCCCTCTTCCGCGAGCTCCAGGGCCCGCAGCATGTATTCCCGATCGGTCATCTTTCGAGCCGCCCCCGGAGATCAGTCCGCGAATAGCGAGTCGACGAACTCATCGGGCGAAAACTCGACCAGGTCGTCCACTTTCTCTCCGGTCCCGACGAACCGGATCGGTATCCCCAGCTCCCGAGCAATTGCGACGACCACACCTCCCTTGGCGGTGCCGTCCAGCTTGGTCAGGACGATTCCGGTAAGCGCCGCGGTCTTGGTGAACTCGCGCGCCTGAATCAGGCCGTTCTGTCCCGTGGTCGCGTCGATCACGAGGAGCACCTCGTGCGGCGCTCCCGGACACTCCCGTGCGGCCACGCGCGTCATCTTCTCCAGTTCCGCCATCAGGTTGTCCTTCGTGTGCAGGCGTCCCGCCGTGTCCACGATGACGACGTCCACGTTCTTCGCCCGGGCCGAACGCAGCGCGTCGAACAGCACGGCGGACGGGTCCGATCCCGGCTTCTGTTTGACGATCGGAGCCTGTGTTCGCTGACTCCAGACCTCGAGCTGTTCGATCGCGGCTGCGCGGAACGTGTCCCCCGCGGCGAGCAGGACCCTTTTCCCGTCTGCCGTGAATCGATGCGCGAGCTTTCCGATCGTCGTCGTCTTCCCCACACCGTTGACCCCGACCATCAGAATGACGAAGGGATCTCCCTCCCCCACCTTCGCCGGAGGCGCGACATCGACGGAGAGGATCCGGCGGAGTTCGTTCCGGATCGTCGTTTTCAGCTGGGCTGGATCTTTCAGGATGTTCCGGGCGACCTGGTCCCGGATCGTGTCGAGAACATCCGTCGTCGTCTTCACACCGATGTCGGCCCCGATCATCACGGCTTCGAGATCGTCGAGCAGCTCCGGATCGATCTCCCGGCGTCCCTCGATCAGATCGGAAAGCCGCTCCGAAAGGTCGCGTTTCGTTCGGGATACGGCATTGCGGACCTTTTCGGCGATCGTCGGGTCGCGTGGTTTCTCCGAA
>CAZTTI010000539.1:0-7322 GCA_964615925.1 uncultured Solibacteraceae bacterium | reverse complement strand
CCCATTGCCGCCTCGGCCCCCATCACGACGTCGATGGCCATCGCCTTTGCGCCGACGGAGGAATCCGCGAGCGGGACGAGGGAGGTCGTGACGGCCCGGCGCTCCTCGGCCGACATCCGGCTCCAGATGTTGTCTTCCCGGTTGGCGGGCTCACCCTCGAAATAGAGCTGGGACGTCAACGTCGGCTGGCCGGATGCGGTCACCTTGATGTGGATGTGGCGCGTCCGTCCTTCGTAGAGCGCCGGTTTGATCGTGCGGAACAGGTACTGTCCGGTCGAGTCGGTTTCGAAGCGGCCGTAACCCTGGAAGTTCCGGTCGCGGTCCGCATACCCTTCGCTCCCGCTGTGGATGTACGCGCCGGTCGAGTCGGCCTGCCAGATCTCGACCTCGGCGTTCGGGATCGGGGAACCGGCGGGAGTGAGGATCCGCCCATTCAACTGAACGATCTCTCCGACCGCGGGAGTGATACTGTCGTTGATGACGAGCAGGTCGTTGTCGGTGTCCAGCGGCAGGCGGTTCGGGTAGTAGGGGCCTTCGGTCTGCTGGGGCGTCCACACGAGTTCGGTCGCGGCCAGTTGTTCGGCAAACGCTCCCCGGACCGTGAAGAACATCCCGCCCGCACCCAGTGCCGCCTGTTGGATGAATCCTCTGCGTGTCGTTTCCGTCATCTCGGCCTCCCGATGCCACCGGTTGCTTCGTTCGTCCAGCTTAGACCGAAACGCCGCGGTGTGGTTGCTTCTTCGCGCGCTTCTTTACGATGTTTTGCAAAAGAGGGAACTTTCGACCCTCCCACGTGTCTTAATGGGGTTATGGGCCGTCGGTTCGGGGTCGTTCTGTCGATCGTGTGTCTTCTCGCGCTCCCGCGTGACTCGTTTTCTCAGGCCGCCGTGCACACCGTCGAGGGAACCGTACGCGTCATCGGCACCGGCGAACCGTTTTCCGGTGCGATTGTCCGGGCGTTCCCTGCGTTTGGAAGGGAAGTGGCGCGGACCACAACCGACGTCAACGGCCGGTATCGCCTGTTGCTTCCTCCCGGTGTCTTGAGGCTGTCCGCCGAACTGCCCGGGTATCCCGCCAGAGGCTTGATGGGCTCCCCGCTCTCCCTGGAGCGGGCGTTTCCGCCCGAAACCCGCGAGGTGGGCCTCGGCATCGCCGCGGACGGGACGATTTCGGGCATGGTGCGCGATGTCGATGGAACTCCCGCCCGGGTGCGGGTGGCCCTGGCCCGGACCCGCTACCGGTACGGCCGGCTGACGATCGAGCCGATGGGGGGCGGCGATGGCGTGGACCGCACCGACGAAGAGGGGCGGTATTCGGTATCGGCGCCCGCGGGAGACTATCTGCTGGTGGTGACGGGGGACGATGGACACGTGCAGTATTACCCCGGTGTCGCCGTTCCCGAAGCCGCGATTCCGCTGCGGGTTCCGCCGAATGGGGAGGTCGGGGGCACCAACGTCGACCTGGCCGAGATCGAGACGCGCCGCGTCTCGTTTTCGTTTCCGTTGCCCCAGCCCCCGCCCCAACTCGCGTCGGTCGTTCCGATCCGGGCGTTGTTGCGTCCCATGGGGCGCGGGGGCGTGGATTCGGCGCCATACGTCATCGACCTCGAGCCCGAGGGCGTCGGAGTCTACCGCACGCCGCCTCTGGTTCCTGGGCAATACGAAATTCTCGTGAATTATGCGACCGAGATCCGGCGCGCGATGCCCCAGCTCGACTGGAACACCATGGACCCCATCACCCGTTTCGCCGTCCGGATCGTGGACGATGACGTCGACGTCGGCCGGATCCTTCCCGGTCCCTACGCCGAGGTTTCCGGCCGCGTGATCCTGCCTTCCGATACCGGTGGGATCGTGGATCTGTCGCAAGTCCCCGGCTTCAGCCTCGTCGACACGGCGTTCGGCGTGCCGAATGGACGGCTCGCCGTTCCCCGCGCCGACGGCACTTTCACGATCGAAGGCGTGTCCCCCGGCCTCTATTCCTTCGAGACGCGCGAGCTTCCGAGCGCCTGGCCCGACGGGTGGTACATCGCGGGCGTCAGGGCTGGGGGGCGCGACGTGCTCCAGAACGGATTGGAAGTGGCCTCGACCGCACCACCGCTACTCGATATCGTGATCGGCGGCGGCGGCGGCCGCGTGGCCGGACGCGTCGAGCGCGCGGGCATCGCGGTGCCGGGCGCGCACGTCACCCTGATCGCTCCCGAGACGGGTCCGATGTGGCGCCCCTTCGAGGCCTGGGCCGGGGACGACGGGACGTTTTCCCTCGATGCCGTTCCTCCGGGTGAATACCGTGTCGTGGCATTCGAGGATCTGGCCGTGCCACCCGGGAGGTGGGAAGATCCGGCGTTTCGCGCCGCCGTTCGCCCGATGGGATCGCCCCTCAGCGTCCTGCCCGGGGAACAGGTGACGGCGGATATCGAGCTGGGCGAGCCCCCGCGCTGACTCGCGTCCCGGATCTGTTAATCGGACCGGTTCGGTGTCGTTTCTCCAAGTGGATCTTTCGCCTTGACAGCAAAGAACCTGGGTTGTGTAATCGCCCGGAAGATCCACGGCCGCCACGCCGCGGCTTATCGTCGATACGTTCGATCGGAGAAACATCGGTCGGAAGGCTTTCCAATGAGCCCCGGTTCCCTAAAGGGTGAGCGCTCGCCAGCCGTCGTCTTCAGCGACTGTCATCTCGGTCATCGCGGATCCGAGAGAGCCGCTCGGGATCTCGCGCGGGCGATCGGGTCGCACCCCGGACACGAGATCGTTTTCAACGGCGATACGTTCAATCTCTCGAGCGACGCGTATTCGCGGGATCCCGCCGAATCGGTCGCTTCGATGGTGCGGCGGTACCCCCGGCTCCGGGCCGCCCTCGGCGACCACCTGTCCCGCGGGTTTCGCGTTACGATCATCGCCGGGAACCACGACAGCCGCGTGCTCGATCCCGGCGTCCGTTCCGCGCTGCTCGAGACGTTCGGACTCTCCAACCAGTCCCCGCTCGAGATCGTTCCGTGGTTCGTGCAGCGGCATGGCGTGCACATCGAACACGGGCACGTCTACGATCCCGACAACGCGCCGACCCATCCGTTGTCGTTGAGCACTTCGAGAAGCGAACCCCTCGGCGTTTCTTTGATGCGGCGATTCTTCGGGCCGAACGACCTGGCGCGTTATGCGCGGAAGAACGAGACGCCGCCCCTAAAAGCGATGCGATGCGCGTTCGAGGAGCACGGGGTCCGCGGCCCGCTCTTCCTGGCGCGGCTGCTCGGCGTTTTTGTGGCGGTCTGCGGCCAGACGCTCCGGCCGAGCCGGTGCGTGGTCGAGGAAGAGCGAGGGGCGCGCGAGCTCGGACCGTTCGGAGATATGATCGGCGTCGAGGAACGGACCTTGCAGTCGCTGCTGGAAGGGGCGCCGCGTCCGACCCACACGAGCTTCCCGAACACCTTCATGCGTCTCTACATGGACCGGATGCTTGCGGCGTTCACGCTTCCCGTGGGGCTGCTCATGGTTCCGGCCGGGGCCGGCCCCGCCGCCGGGGTCGCGCTTTCGGCCGCGTCGATGACGTATCTGGCGATTTCGCTCAGCCGCGGCGCCAACCGCTATCCCGATCGGATTCCCGGCCACCTGCGGGCCGGCGCGCGGCTCGTGCGCAAGGTCACCGGAGCCCCGACGGTGCTTTTCGGCCACACCCACGACGAGCACCAGGAAAAGGGGTACGTGAACTCGGGTTCGTTCGGCTTTCCCCAGACTCGGGAGCGTCCCTTCGCGCGGATCGACGACCACGGGGGCCTGGTTCTGGCGATGTTCCCCAGCGCGTAAACGGCCTACGCGCCGCCGAGCGCATTTTCGATATCCTCGATCAGGTCGTCGACGTGCTCGATTCCGGCCGATAGCCTCAGCAAACGATCGGTGATGCCGATCCTCTTGCGATCCTCGGCGGAGATCTTCGCGTGGGAGGTGGCCGTGGGCGAGGCGATCAGGGTCTCGACCCCGCCCAGGCTCACCGCGGGTTGGATCAAACGAAGCCGGCGCAGGAAGCGGTCCGGGGCGACGAGGTCGTCGAGTTCGAACGACAACATGCCGCCGAAGGCCTTCATCTGTTGCCGGGCCGTTTCGTGTCCGGGCGACGACCGCAGGCCGGGATAGTTCACCTTCCGGACGCGGTCGTCCGATTCCAGGAAGGCCGCGATGCGCGCGGCGTTTTCCGACTGCCGTTCCACGCGAAGCGCCAGCGTCTTCAGGCTCCTCTCGACCAGGTAACACGTCATCGCGTTGAGGCTTCCCCCCAGGTGACACGCCATCTTGCGGATATTGGCGGAGCGGTCGGCCGAAGCCAGGGCGATCCCGCAGCAGATGTCGCTGTGGCCGGACAGGTATTTGGTTCCGCTGTGGACGACCACGTCGATGCCCAGATCGATCGGGGTCTGGTTGATGGGTGTCGCAAACGTGTTGTCGATCACGGTGACGATGCCGCGCCCTTTGGCGAGGTTGGCGATCGCGGCGATGTCGACCACCTCGAGCGTCGGGTTGGTCGGCGATTCGAGGAAGATGACCCGGGTCCGGGACTGGATCGCTTTCTCGATCGCCTCGACGCTCGATGGGACGAAGGCCGACCGGATTCCGACCCGGGTGACCACGTCGTCGACCAGCGCATGGGTTCCGCCGTAGACGGAATCCATCATGACCATGTGGTCGCCGGGATCGAGCAGGGTGAGCAACGTCGTCGAGATCGCGGCCATCCCCGAGCTGAAGAGGACGGCCCCTTCGGCGCCCTCGAGCGCGCACATCTTCCGCTCGACCGCCGTCTGGTTGGGGGTATTGAAATACCGGGGATAAACCACCTCCTCGGAGTCCATGTATTCGAACGCCGACGACGTGAAGACCGGGGTGTTGACTCCGCCGCCCGTCAGGCTGGAGTCGATTCCGCTATGCACGCACTGCGTGTCCTTCCACATGATGTTTTTCCTTTCGTTTACGGCCAGATCCCGCGCTCGATCGCGACGTCGGCCACGCGTTCGATGCCCAGGACCAGCGCCGCAGTCCGGAGGTCGAGCGTACCCGCGCCTCCCAGCGCGTGCCACCGGTCGATCGTGTCGTCGACGGCCCGCCGCATTCGCTTCAGGAGCTTCGCATTCACCTCGTCGAGATCCCACTGTTCGTTCGCGATGTTCTGGACCCATTCGAAATAACTGACGCACACGCCGCCGGAGTTGGCCAGGATGTCGGGCAGGATGACGATACCCCGTTCGCCCAGGATGTCGTCGGCCATCGGGGTTGTCGGACCGTTGGCGGCCTCCACGATCAGGCGGCACCGGATGTTCCCGGCATTGTCGCCGCGGATCTGATTTTCGAGAGCGGCCGGGATCAGGATATCCACGGGCAGTTCCAGGATCGCGTCGTTCGTGATCGTTTCGGTCCCCGGCATCCCGACCACGGTTCCGTGTTCCTGCTTGAACGCGAGGACGGCCACCGGGTCGAGGCCGTCCTCGTGGTGGATCGCGCCCTGGGAGTCGCTGACGGCAACGATGGTCGACCCGGCATCGCGGAACAGCCGCGCCGCCACCGACCCCGCGTTGCCGAATCCCTGGATCGCCACCGTCGCGCCATCGAGCGAATCGAGTCCCCGGACGGTGCGGCGTTCCAAGAGCCGCTGGGTCGCGAACAGGCACCCGCGGGCCGTGGCTTCATTGCGGCCCAGCGAGCCGCCGATGTTCGTGGGTTTGCCGGTCACGACCGGCAGGTTGTCCTCGCCCGGATGCAGGCCGTCGTAGGTGTCGTAGATCCATGCCATCGTTTTCTCGTTCGTGTACAGGTCCGGCGCCGGGATGTCGGTGTGCGGGCCGATGTTCTCGCCGAGGTCCGAAATGAAGCGCCGCGTCACGCGGCGAAGCTCCCGGTCGCTGAGCTTCTTGACGTCGCAGACCACGCCCCCTTTCGCTCCTCCGAACGGCACGTCGATCAGGGCCGTCTTCCACGTCATCCATCCCGCCAGCGCCCGGACCTCGTCTTCGGTCACGTCCGGATGGTAGCGGATGCCGCCTTTGCCAGGCCCGCGAACCCGGTTGTGCAGGACGCGGTAGCCGGTGAACGTCTGGACGGAGTCGTCGTCCATCTCGACGGGAAAGTTCACCTCGACGATGCGGGCGGGCAACCGGAGATAATCGATCAACCCCCGTTTCAGTTCGGGGAGGTAGGGCAGGGCCCGGTCGAACTGCTGCTGGCCGATGTGGAACGGATTCAGGTCTTCGTTGGTCATCGTGTGTGGAAAACGGCTCGTGGGATCAGGTGTTTCGTTCCGAAGGTCTGGACCGACACGTCGGGGTGATCGAGCGCAACGGCGTGCAGTTCGAGCAGGGCCTGGCTGGCCGTCGTCTCGCGCCAGAACCAGGCGTTCGCCTCGGCCGCGGCGGTCTGTCCCGGCTGGGCGCTCACCGACTCGAGGTAAAAGGCCTTGAGGTCTTCGGTGGCGAGGCGCAGGCTGAGGCCGCGGTCGAGGTCGGCGCGATAGCTTTCGAGTTCGGGGTTGCCGATAAAATCCGTAATGAATCGAGCGGCTTCGGAAGGATCGAGGCCGCTCAAACGCGCGGCCGTTCGTCCCCGGCGTTCCACCGCGATATCGTGCCACCCGGCCAGCGTGGCGATCTCCTGTTGCAACCGCGATGCCAGACTGTCCCCGGGATCGAGTTCGAAACTCACCGGACAGGCGAAGGCCGCTCCTTCATCCGCAGGATCTTCAGGGGCATTTTCATCATAATCCTCGAGGACCGGACCGTGATCCCGATCGAGGAGTCGCAGCACGGCGAGTAACACCCGGCGCTGGAACGCCGCGTCCCGGGGAACCCCCAGCGGCCGGCCAAGGATGAACGGCACCCACAACGCGCGCGGCGGACCGATGGCGGCAGTATGTTCGCGGATCAAGGAGATCCCGGTCGTGGCGATGCCGGCTTCTTCCAAATAGTGTCCCAGTGCGCCCACGGCGCACGTGCAGTTCGGTCAGACCGGCGTCAGGACGACGGCGTCGACCCGGTCTTTCTTCAATAGTTCAGCGGCCTGCCCGGCCGCGGGCTCGAGCTTGAGAATCGGGGCTGCCCCCATGAAGGCATAGTGGAAATCCGCGACCGATCCAATGATGCCATCGCGGGCCAGTTCGTGCATTCGATCGATGGGGAATACGGCGTTGACGTCCTCGTGGAACGCGGTCCGGTCGAAGTTGGCCGACAGGTGGCTCATCACGAGGTCTTTGGCCTGGACGTCGCCGGGAATCACCCGATAGTCCGTCGCCCGGGCGTCGGGGCCGAAGGGCCGGTCGGCGGCGCGGTGGACGCCGGAAGTGGTCACGAGCGC
>CAZTTI010000538.1:0-8457 GCA_964615925.1 uncultured Solibacteraceae bacterium | reverse complement strand
ACGCCGCCGATCAAGCCCTGGAAGAACGGCTGCGCGCGGTACGACCGGTTGGTCAGACGCACGCCGCCCATGAGTTCGGTCACATCGACACCGTCCTGATAGTGTCCGCCGAAATCCCCAACGATGCCGAATCCGTCGGTGATGTTGCCCGACAAGTTGGCCATCCATCCCTGGTCGGTCTCCCGACCCGATACACCGTGGTCCCCGTTCAACAACGAGTAACCGATGAAGGCATCCACGCCCTGGGCAAAGGACGTACCCGTGAACAGGATGAGGGCCATCCCGGCAAGCAGAATCTTCGATCTCATGCTTTCGTACCTCTCCAATCTGTGTTGCTGCCTGTGTTGCTGCCTGTGTTGCTGCTCAATCGTTACAATTTTGTACTCGGGCGCACTAGACCTTTATCTTCAATAACATCGAGTGATGATCAGGTCAATCTCATTGGATTCCCCGGCGGCGGTTGATTTCGCGGACCAGGCCGGGGACCGCTCGGACCGGGAGCCAGCGGGCGGCCAGCGCGAAGATCCGGTTGGCCAATCCGGGGACGACGACGGGTGTTCCCTTCAGCGTTTCCCGCACCGCGATCCGGGCCGCGTCTTCGGCCCGCATCCCCGAGCCACTGCTCTTTTCGGTTATCCCGGCCCGGGCACGCAAGCGTGTCTGTGTGACACCGGGGCAGAAGGCCGTTACCGTGACGCCCATCGGGCGAAGTTCGTTGTCCAGCGCCGAGGAGAACGACAACAGGAATGCCTTCGATGCGGCGTAGACGGATTGAAACGGAACGGGCGCGAACGAATACACCGAGGCCACATTGAGAATCCTGCCCCGCCCGCGCTCGATCATTCCCGGAACCAACGCGCGGGAAAGTTTGAGCGCCGCGCCAATCTGGACGTCGACGAGCTCGATGTTGGACGTGATCGGGGTCCGGGCAAACGGCCCGTGGACACTGAACCCGGCGTTGTTCACGAGGACTTCGATCTTGAACCCTCCCAGCGCGCGGATCAATCGGTCCACGTCCGGGTCTCTGGCGAGGTCGGCCGTTTCGGTTCGCGTCGAAACTCCATGCCGCTGGGCCGAATCCCCCGCGACGGCGACAAGAGCTTCCGGATCCCTGCCCGTGAGGATCAGGTTGTATCCGGCCGAGGCGAATTCGAAGGCGAGGGCCTTTCCGATTCCGGAAGATGCTCCCGTGACGACGGCCCAGGGGCGTTCGGAATCGGCTCCGGTCATGGAAGGTCGGGATCCTGGTTCGCGGCGCCGAACACGTTGCCGGGATCGAGGGCGCGTTTGATCTGCCGTTTCCAATCGAGCGTGGTCTGGGACATGATTCGCGGAAGGTACTGGCGGCGCAGCTTCCCGACACCGTGGTGGTGGGAGAGCGAGCCGCCGGAGCGGAGGATCTCGTCGCGCGCGGCGTTCTCGATCTCCAGGTAGACGTCCTGCGGGTTCGACATGCCCCTGTAGTAGAAGCCGAAGTAGAAGTAGATGCACACGCCGGTCTGGTAGAGCTGCGTGACGCGTGAAGTCACATAGGGGCGCCCGGGCAGGCCGCGATCGGCGTATTCCTCGCGGATCCGGCGCTCCACGTTGTCGATCAGGCGAAGGGCGTCGCTCCAGGCGGCCGAGGTCTCGAACGATTCCGCGATGATGTAGTAGTTCATCAGGAAGTCGCGAATGTAGGCGATGCTGAAGGTGAGCTGGTAACCGCGCCGTCCGTTCTCGCTGCCCGCCTTCATCCCGCCGTGCCGCGCCGCGATCCGGTAGACGTCTTTCTGCTGCCGTTCGACCTCCTCGGCCGATCCCTCGAAAACCAGCGTGCACGCGACCATCTTGTGCGGATCGAAACCCTTGATCCGCGTGACGAAGAAGCGTTCGGCACGGCTCTTCAGCGAAGCGAGTCCCCCGTTGGACCGGGGCTTCAGCGCCAGGCCGAACTGGAACTGCATGTTGTCGACGAGTCGCACGCTTGCCGGTGGCCGCGATTCGTGGGCGAGGTCGTAAGCGAACCGGAACCCGGCTTCGTAGCTCGGAAAGAGGACGGACCCGTATTCCTGCTTCTCCGGGAGCGGAAAGATCTTCACGACGGCCGACGTGATGATTCCGAGCGTCCCTTCCGAACCGAGGATCAGGTGGCGCAGATCCACGCCGATCGATTCCCGCGGGGAAACGCCGGTGCGCTCGAGGCGCCCGCCGGCCGTCACGACGCGAACGTCGACGACGAGGTCTTCGATGTTGCCGTAGCGGTTCTTCTTCATCCCGCTGGCGTTCGTCGCGATCCAGCCGCCGAGCGTCGAGAACTCCACACTGTCGGGTTCGTGCCCCATCGTGACGCCGTACCGGGCCAGTTCGGACATGATGACGCGCCCCGGGGCGCCGGCCTCGATCCCGGCCATCATGTTTTCCTTGTCGATCCAGAGGATGCGGTTCAGCCGCCGCATGTCGACCGAGACGATCGTCCGGGACTCCCCGTCCCGGCAGCGCAGCGCATCGGTGACGTTCGTCCCGCCGCCGTAGGGAATGAGGGTCACCCGGTGGTGGGTGGCCGCTTCCACGATTCGCTCGACGTCGCTCTCGGAATCCGGGAAGACCACGAGGTCGGGAATGCGCCCCAATGACCCGTATTTGATCGCGTACATCTCCTCCTGGGTGTGCCCGTGCCCGTGCCTCAACCGGATCTCGCCGTCGTCGACGATCTGGTCCGTACCGAGAAAGGCGCCGATCCGGGCGACGAACTCGGGGGACGGCTGCGGGGGAGGAATCGCGGTCGGATACGCCGGAGGGTTCGACGCCGACGGAGTGACCACCACGCCGAGCACTTCGGAAACCCATGGCAGGAAACGGGGCAGTTCCTTGCCGCTCAACTCGTACCGGGAGCCCCGGATCGTGACATGCCCGTTCTCGCTGAAGTCGAAACGTGTGTCCCGGAAACCCCAGACGTCGAGGCTTTCCTCGTCTTCGGCCCCGGGCAGGGCCGGACGGGGAGGGATGATGCGGGATTCCGCGTCGCGGGTATGGTCGAAGCTCAAACCGCGAGTTTACCAGAGGTTTGCCGCTTCCAACCTCCCTCGAACGGCGTCAAGATCATGACTTTCGGGTTGCACGTGGCATGACCCCAGCGTCTCATCGAAAAAGCACGTCTGTGCCAGGAGTGTGGGTTTATGGTCACTGAAAGGAACGAACGCGGGTTGGCGCTGATCACGTCGCTTCTGATCCTGAGCTTTCTGGGCCTCATCGGGGCCGCGCTCTTGAGCGCGACGACGGTCGACGTCCGGATTGCGGACAACTACCGGACCAACATGCGGCTGCTGTTCGTCGCCGAATCGGGGATCGCGGCGGGACGGGCGGCGCTCCTGGCGGCGGGCGAGGACCTCAACGACGCGCTCGAGACCGCGGCCGGCGGCGCGGGCCTTCCGCTGGCAACATCGTTGGACCTCGCGACGCTCGTTGCCAGCGATGACGTGCCCCTGTTCCCCACCGATCCCACCAGACGTGCCGCGGGCCATATTCTCAACGACGCCGACGGGAACGCCATTGGCATGTACCACGTCTGGCTGCGGAACGACACCGTCGACGGCGAGTCGAACGCGGTCGACACGAACCGAATCGTCACGCTGGTGTCTATCGCCCGGATCGGCGACGCGACGAAGACCATCGAGGTCGTCGTGCGGCGGCCGGACTTCCCGGGCGTTCCAGCGGCGCTGACGCTCGATGGACCGATCGACGACTTCGTGAAGGGCAGTTCCAACAACTTCTTTATCGACGGGAACGACCAGGCGTCGCCGCCGCAGGGCAGTGAGCATGCGATCGGCGTGATCTCGGCCGGCGACGACGCGGCGGCCACGACGGAAATCCAGACCTCTCCCGACCGGAGCACGAGTTACACGGGCGACGGCGGCGCCACCCCTGACGTGGAGGATATCTCCGGTGATCTTGATGATGCCCTCACCACCGTGCACGGCCTCGAGGACTACGCCGACAGCTACGCCGCCATCGCGACCGATTCCTATACTCCCGCCTACGGCGCGACGACCAGCCTCAGCTCCAACATCGGCAGCTCTTCCGATTACCGGATCACAGTCGTGAACGGCGATGCCTCCCTCGGGCCGATCGCGGGTTACGGCGTCCTCGTCGTCCGCGGCAACCTCGCGATGACGGGAAATACCGACTGGTACGGCCTGATCCTCGTCATAGGGCAAGGCCACCTGACGATCAACGGAAGCGGGAACGGCGAGCTTCGCGGGGCCATCTTCGTCGCCCGGACGCGGGACACCGACCGGTCGGCGACCAACCTGCTCGGCAGCCTCCTGGCCAACCGGGGCGAGGTCTACGCCGACTTGAACGGCGGCGGCCGCGGCGGATTGGGGTACGACAGCAGCCAGATCGATGCGACGATCAACGCGCTGCCCTACCGGCCCATCATGATCACCGAATACTGATCCCGGATCATCCGGAAGTTCTCGAGAGCCCGGCCGGCCGTCGCCGGGCTCTTCTGCGTATAATGGCCCGTCGTCATGAACAAGGCCGCCTTTTACGACCTCGACGGGACGCTCGTCGCGTGCAACCTCGTCGCAACCCATGCGTATTACGCGCGAAACGATCGCTCGCCGCTCAAGAGCCTCTATCAGTTCTCGAAGGTCCTCCTGAGCGTGCCGTTCCTGTTCGGCCTGAGCATCTATTCCAGGTCCAAGTTCAACGTCGTGTCGTTCCGCGCCTACAAGGGGATGCATCGCGACCGACTCGTCGGGCTGGCCGACGACCTGTTCGAGGTGACGATCAAGCCCTCCATCTTCCGCCAGGCCGAAACGTTGATCCGAACGACGCGGGAACGCGGTTATCGCAACGTCCTCGTGACGGGGACGCTCGACTTCACGATCCGTCCGGTCGCGCTCTATTTCGGAATCGAGGAAGTCATCTGCAACCGGCTCGAGTTCAAGAACCACGTCGCCACCGGCCGCGTGCTCCCGAAGCTCATGGCCGAAGACGAGAAGGCGCGGGCGGTTCGGGAATATGCCGCGCGCGAAGGAATCGACCTGGCCCAGTGCTGCGCGTTCTCCGACAGTTCCGCCGACGTGCCCATGCTCTCGGAAGTGGGTTATCCGGTGGCGACGAACGCGACGTCGAGGCTTCGGCGCGTCGCCGTCAGAAACGGATGGCCCCTCGTCGACCTCGGCGCGCCCGAGCCGGCGTTTCCCGACTTTCTCAATCCTCCGATGATCTCGCACGTTCCGTGATCGACGTTCGCGATCTGGTGAAGACGATCGACACGGGCTCCCATCGCGTGGAGATCCTGAAAGGTGTCAGCTTTCACGTCCCCCGGACCCAGTGCCTGGCCATCATGGGGCCTTCCGGAAGCGGCAAGAGCACGTTGCTGGGCATGCTGGCCGGCCTGGACTGGCCCACCTCCGGGTCGGTCTCGATCGACGGAATCGAGATCACGAATCTTTCCGAAGACGAACTCGCTGTGATCCGCGGCCGCAAGATCGGTTTCGTCTTTCAGGCCTATCAGTTACTTCCCACGCTCACCGCGCTCGAGAACATTTTGCTACCGGCCGAAATGCTTCGTGCCGATACCCATGATGTGGCCTCGCGGGCCCGGGAACTGCTGGCCAGCGTGGGCCTCGAGGAGCGCGGGGATCACTACCCGGCGCAGATGTCGGGCGGGGAACAGCAGCGGGTGGCACTCGCGCGCGCGTTCATGATGCGTCCGGCGGTCCTGTTGGCCGACGAGCCCACGGGCAACCTCGACAGCGAAAACGGCCAGCACGTTCTCGAGCTGCTGCTCGGGATGAACCGCGAGCAGGAAACGACGCTCGTGCTCGTGACCCACGATCGCGAACTCGCGGCTCACGCGGACCGGCGCATCGTCCTCAGGGACGGCCGGATCGTCGAAGACACGGCCGGATCGTCGAAGACATGGATCAATAGCGGCTCTGCCGCGCCCCACGGGCCCGCGCCGCCGGGGTGAGAGGAATCGGATGCGGACGCTGGACCAGATCGAGAACCTTTCCAAGGAGATCGAGGCGCGAGGGGTCGCGCTTCCGGAAAAGGTCTCTGTCCGGAGAGTTTTCGAAGGCCGCGCGGGCCAGGCCGTGGTGGGCGCAATGCTCGGCGCGGTGCTCCTGGCCCACTCCCAGATCGATGCCAAGGCCGCGTTCCTGAACGTCTATTTTCTTCCCGTCATTCTCGCGGCGATCTTCCTTGGACGGTGGCGGGCGGGGATCGGAGCCCTCATCTCGGTCCTGGCCGTCACGATGAATTTCCTGTCCGACCCGGGAGGGTTCGGCGCGACGGACCCGGCCCGGACGCTCGATGCCTTCCTGCAGATCGGGACATGGGCGTTGTTTCTGGTCTCCACCGGGATGGTCCTGGGCGCGATCCAGGAACGCCTGGTCGTCGAGCGGGCCCGGGCCCGCCAGACCGGGCAACAACTCCAGGTGGCGGAAGTCGAGCTGGCCCACGCCCGGATGAGGCTCAAACAGCAGGATGAGGCCTTCGAAGGAGAGATCGAGAGGCGGACCGCGGAACTCGTCGACTCGAAAGCGGCCATCGAGCGGAGGAAAGAGAAGGTCGAGCAGGCCCTTCACCGCACGATGGACCCTTCGGTGGTGGATCTCATGATCCGGGGACGGCTTCGCAACGAGAAGCGGCAGGTCAGCGTTCTGTTCGCCGACCTCTCCGGGTTCACTTCGTATGCCGAGGACCTGCCGCCCGAGGTGGTGATCGGCGATCTCAACCGGTACCTCGCCGGCATGGAACCCGTCCTCCTCAAATACCGGGGACACATCGACAAATACATCGGCGACGGCATCATGGTTGAGTTCGGCGCGCCACTGGACTCGGCGATGCACCGATTGCAGGCGGTCGTGGCCGCCATGAAACTCCAGGAAACGGTCCAGGGAGGCGACTTCCCCTGGCGGATGCGCGTGGGCATCGCTTCGGGGGCCACGATCGCAGGCCTGATCGGATCCCGGCGGCAGTCGTACACGGCGATCGGCGATGTGGTGAACCTGGCGTCGAGGCTCGAACAGATGGCGCGTCCGGGGGAGATCCTTGTCGACCACGCCACCTATGAGTCGATCCGGCACCTGGTGACGGGTGAGCGCCGCCGGGAGTGGCTGGGCGATTCCGAGGACCTGACCCGAAAAGAAGCCGAGCTGGACGCGCTCAGGGGCCGGTTCACCGCCGATTCTCATGACGCGTCGATTGCGTTCCGCATGGCCGAACTCCACCAGGACCTGGGCGAGATGTCCGACGCCGTGTCGCTGTTCGAGCGGGCCGTCCGCCTGGCACCGGAGAGATCCGACTACAAGGTCGCCTACGCCGATGCCCGCATGCAGGCGACGGCGCGGACGGGCATCGCCGTGAAGGGAAAATCGCAACGGATCGAAGCATATGCCATCACGGGCTTCCGGGACCCGCTGACGAACCGGAACGTCATCCCGGAGCGGTTCTACGACGCGTACTCCGACGTTGCCGCACGCATCGGCCTGTCGGGGGACCTCGTCCTCCCCGTGGAAGTTCTCGACGGCAGCATCGGCCACTCGACCCTGGTGGCCGTCATCGCGTACGCCCTTGCCGACCAGTTGGGGCTGACGGACAAGCAGAAGACCGAAACGATGGAAGCCGCGTTCCTCGCCGATATCGGGAAGCACAACGTGCCCAACCACCTGCTGAGCCGGGAAGGCAGCCTGGGGATCGAGGAGTTCGAGGTGATTCGCGAACACCCTGTGGAGAGCGTTCGCGTGCTGCGAGGCCTGGGATGGACGAATCCCCGGGTGCTCGACATCGTGCGGCACAGCCATGAACGCTTCAACGGGACGGGATACCCCGACGGCCTTCCCGGCGACAAGATCCCGGTCGGCGCGAGAATCGTCGCCGTGGCCGACTGTTACGTCGCGCTCACGTCGAAGCGGCCCTATCGCGAGGCCTGGGAACGCAAGGCCGCGCTCGGGGAGATCGCTTCGGGCGCCCAGACCGGGGACTACGATCCCGGGGTGGCCGAAGTGTTGGGTCGCTTGATGACGTAGCGCTGTTGAATCCTCATACTCTTCGGGTCATACTATTGGCCATGCCCTCGGTCCGAAAGACGATCTCTCTACCGCGATCGGTTGCCGCCCGACTCGACAAGGAGGCACGGCGCCGACGAACTTCCGTCTCGGCGGTCGTTTGCCAGTTGCTGGAGCGACAACCCGAGCGATTGCCGTACGCTGGTCTCATCGACGAGGACGAGGACCTTTCTCATCAGGTGGAAGAGATCCTGAAGCGTTCGCGTTGATAATCTGCGATACCGGCCCGCTGATTTCCGCCATCAATCGGGGAGAGCACCGAAGGCATTTGTTCGCGGCTGAACTGCTCGCCCGTCTGGGGCGCGAAATCATAGTCCCCTGGCCCGTCCTGGTCGAGGTCGATCTATTGCTGAGAGCCCGTGGTCACGCCGACGCGGCGCTGACGTTCGCG
>CAZTTI010000537.1:0-3988 GCA_964615925.1 uncultured Solibacteraceae bacterium | reverse complement strand
ACCACGCCACCGCCGGGCTTCCGGGAGCGTATTCGGACATCGAGCGCGCGGCGAAAGAAGGATATACGCTCGATGGCCTGTCGGAGACCATCGCGTCGATGACCCATGTTCGCGACATCGGTATCGCCGCCACCGAGATGCTCGAGAGCCAGGTGCAACGGTGCACGGCCTTCTTCTGGTCGGTCAAGGGAGACCAGATGGTGACCTACGACGAGATGGACGCGGCCACCGTGGAGGTCGTGCCCTTGGGAACCGGCGTGCACGGCTGGGTCGCCGCCGAACAAAGCCCCTGTATCAACATGGACGTTGTCGACGGGCCTTTCTCCGGTTGCAAGGTGGTCGCCATACCCGTCATCTTCGAGGGGGCGGCGATTGGCGTATTGTCGCTCTATCGGGGCGAAACCACGTTCACGGACGACGAGATTCGCCTGGTGACGGCCACCGCGGACCGCATCAGGGGAAGCGTGCGGTACGCTCAGGAACTCGAAGCCGTGAAGCGGGATGCCGGCTCGGACAAGTTGACGGGGCTGGACAATCGGCATTCCCTGGAAGCCACCTTCGCGAATCTCGAGGAGAACTCGTATTCCGTCGTCCTGGTTGACATCGACTGCTTCAAGCGCGTCAACGACGACTTCGGCCATCAGGCTGGGGACGAGGTCCTGGTGAAGATCGCCGACCACCTCCGTCGTGCCTTTCCGACGGCCCATTCGGCCTGCCGCCTCGGGGGAGACGAGTTTGTCGTCCTCTTGCCGTGCTCCTACTTCAAGGCTCACAAGCTGGCCCGGGAATTTCGCCGGCAGGTCGAGGAAGATCCGGACCTGGCCGTCTACGGGAGGTTCGGCTTCGGGGTGAGTGCGGGCATTGCCGCTGCCCCGGAGGATGCCATCTCGCTCGACGACGTCGTGGCTGCCGCGGACCGGCGTATGTATGGAACGAAAGCGCGCCGGAAGACGGTCGAGGGCCGGATCGCCTGACTGTCGCCACGCTTCACGAATTCCTCCGCTTGCGATCTCAATCGCGCACGAAGCTGTAGATCTTGAACTGGCCGTCGAGTTCGAGCACGGAGCCGAACAACCGTTCGGTGTGTTCGACTCCGTCTTCATCCTCGACGATCAGAACGGACTCCTTGTGGACCACGTAGGAGTCGTAGGGTTCGGTTCCGCTTGCGAACCGCATGTCCTTCAGCGTCAACCGACGGCCCGCGAGCTGGTTGAACGCCCCGTGGAGCGACGACTGGCTGCGGATGAAGAGCTGGTTCCACACGAACTCCGCGCTCGTGTTCCGGATGGGATCGGCGGCCGGCAACTCGGGATAGACGAACTTCCGGAACTCGTCCTCCGTGAGGCCAAGCTCCTGAATTTTTCCGATGTCGCCATCCGCCAGATAGTCCAGAAAGCGGTCGGCGAGTTCCATCGGGGAACTCGCCGCCGCTTCCAGGACACGGCGTTCCGCTGCCGCGGGCTCCGCAAAGAGCCCGCTCAGCAGTAGAGCAACGAGAACGCCTGGGGGGAAACGAAAACCGCGCATCCTGTTCAATCCTGATACGCGGCGGTCCAACCCTTGGTGAAGTCGTTGGTGGGATCCACCGCGCCGAGGAACGTGACCGTGGAGTCGAAGAAGCCGTCATCCGGCGGCGTACGGACGTTCGAAGCGTTCAGGGCCGGCGATCCCCATCCAGGCCGGAAATCCGGAGCCCAGAGCGCGTAAGGATCCACGATCATCGGGTCGGCCTGCATGATCGTCGTGGCGAACGGGGCGATCTCCGGCGCGATATTCACCGTGTTGTTGAAGACGATGCCGTTGTCGAACGTGAGGTTTCCGGCATTGGCTTCGGCGATCGTCGAGTCCTGGTCGATCGCCAGACCGCGTTCCTTGAAGCCGAGAACGATGAAGTTGCGGAACGTTCCCGCCGTCCCGGCTCGGACCAGGATGCCGTCGTCGCTCTCGGGACCCTCGTTGCCGTCGGGATCGCCGATCAGCGTGAGGTTGTAGATCGTCGGGTTCGACCGCGGCAGCAGCGAGTTGGTCTCGCCGTTGTTGTCGGCTTCGATCCCCTGGTCGGCCTCTTCGCCGTTCTGCTGCGCGACGGCGAACTGAACGCGTCCCCGCCATCCGTCGGTCCAGTCGATGCTGTCGTCACGGATCCCGGTGAACACGCCGTACTTCCAGTCAACCGTTCCTCCGAACATCTCGATGCCGTCGTCCTGGTTGTAGTGCACCTGGATGTGATGGATCTCGGTCCCCCGGCCGATGCCTTGCAACGCGATGCCGTTCAGCTCGTTGTCCGCGCTGAACTCCGTTCCGGCAAACTCGACGCGGACATAGATCAGCTTGCCGCTGGAGTCGTTGTCGTCCGTTCCTCCGTATTGGCCGGTGTCGCCCTAGCCGACGCCGACCCCGCCGGGAAGGTTGATCGTGGCCAGGCCGTTGATGATGAGACCGCCCCAATCGGCGCGGGCACGGTCTCCAACCGGCTGGTCGCTGGTGAAGATGATGGGTTGCCCCCTCGTCCCCACGGCCATGATCTTGGCTCCGGCCGCGATGATGAGCGTGCCGTTGGTGGCGGTTTCGCCTAGGATGACGGTTCCAGGCTCGATCGTCAGCGTCGCGCCGTTTTGAACGAACACGGCGCCTCGCAGCAAGTGGATCCGGCTGTTGTCCAGGGTCGTGTTGGTTGTGATGTTGCCTTGTACGGTATTGACGGCGCTGCCGAAGGCAAACTGCGTGCGGTTCTGGAAGCGGACGGCTCCGGTTTGCGGGTCGCGCAGCTCGACGACCAGCGTGTACATTCCCGGAGCAGAAATACCGGCTCCGATACTTCCGAGCCCTCCAGTGACCTGATTGCCGTTCCACCCGTTCGGCCCGAGCATCGAGAAGTCGGTGAGCGTCGGCACCTCGAACGCGGGAAAGTTGGTCGTGTTCCCCAGGATGTCGGTTTCCTGGCCGGCCACGAAGGTCGGATAGTAGCGTTTCGCGCCGGTGTCCATTCGCTGGACATAGATGAACCACGTGTACGAGGGCGTTGTTCCCGGAGGGCCTTTGGGCTCGGCGTCCAACGTAAACGTGAAATCATCGCCCGACAGGTAGGCCATCTTGCCCGGCGTCACAAGGACGCGCTCGTGGGCCATGGCCGGTGCTACAGTTTGAGCCTCGGCAAGGGTTCCGAGCGCGAGACTTCCGATGAGGGCCAGTCCGGCCATCGCCAGCAGCCGCGATCTCTTCAATCGATCAGTAACCATTGAATCCTCCAGGTAAAGTGACAGTTCGCGGAACTTGGCCGGTCCGCGCGGCGTTTCAGAACGCCGCGGCCGAAATCGAGCCCGGCCGCGGCAGAATCGGTCATCAGAAAAAGTCGTAGCTCATGCCGATCGAAAACGTCCGCCCCTTCTTGTAGACACGGTAGGGAAGGCCGCCCTGGGTGAACTCCTTCTCGTCATCCAGAAGGTTGTCGATGGAAAACTTCAGTTCGACAGGGCTGTCCTCGCCGCCAATCCGTTGGCGCATCACGAAATCCATGAGGTGCTGACCGCGTTCATAGATGTCGGGAAGGCCGAGGGCCCCAACGTCGGAAATCCGGCTTCCGACGTAGTTGTAGAGCACGCGGGAGTTGTTCCCGATCCTCGGGTTGGTGTACTCGAACGCGGTGTTGAAGATGTGCCGCGATTGCCCGGCAAGCGGGCGCTCGAGTGACGTGACCAGGGAGAGGTCGATGTTGTCCCCGTAGCGCACTTCGGAGTCGACGAACGTGTAGTTTCCGGAAACCGAGAAGTCGGACAAGACCTCGCTGATCCGGCCGAGTTGCTGGCGGATCTCGGTCTCGAATCCCCAGTTCTCGGCCCGATCGACGTTCACGAAGGACAGCCGGAGCTGTGCCGTCGGCTGGAACGTCTGCTCGATCGGATCCTCGAAATCCTTGTAGAAGACGCTGAAGGCCACGAGGTCGGTTCCGCTCGTGAACCATTCCCACCGGACGTCGTAATTGTCGATC
>CAZTTI010000536.1:0-3376 GCA_964615925.1 uncultured Solibacteraceae bacterium | reverse complement strand
CCGGGCGGTGGAACAAGCGGCGCGCAGCTCGAATATCCACGCCGACATCGAGTCGTTCCCGGCGGGATACGAAACCGTCGTCGGCGAACGCGGAATCACACTTTCCGGCGGTCAGAAACAACGCACGGCGATTTCCCGGGCCGTCATCCGCAATCCCCGGATCCTGATTCTCGACGATTCGCTCTCGAGCGTGGACACCGAAACCGAGGACCGGATCCTCGGGGAATTGCGGTCGGTCATGAAAGGCCGCACGTCGATCCTGATCAGCCATCGGGCCTCGACGGTCAAGGAGGCCGACCAGATCGTCGTCCTCCACGAGGGCCGAATCGTCGAACAGGGCACTCACGATGAGTTGATGGAGCGCGGCGGACGCTACCACGACCTCTACACACGACAACTGCTCGAAGACGAAGTGGCGGGGAGCGAATAGGCGACGAAATGCAGGAAGAGGAAATCCTCGGAAAGGCCTACGACTCCCGCTTGATGAAGCGGCTCCTCGTTTATTTGGTTCCATACCGGAGAACGGTGACGACCGCGTTCGGCCTGATCGTGGCCGAATCCGTCATCGAGGTCAGCTTCCCCCTCATCACACGAACCGCCGTGGATTCCTATATTACGGTCGGCGATCTCGCCGGCCTGGCCTGGATCGCTCTCGGCTATTTCGTGCTTCTCCTCCTGAAGTTCGGGATCGGATTCCTGCAAACGTTCCTGCTCCAGAGCACCGGCCAGCAAATCATGTTCGACATGCGCCGGCAGGTGTTCGGGCACCTCCAGAAGCTGCCGGCGAGTTTCTTCGACCGGAACCCGGTCGGCAGGCTGATCACGCGCGTGACCAGCGACGTCGAGGTCCTGAACGAAATGTTCTCGGCCGGGATCGTCTCGATGTTCGGCGATATCCTGACCCTTACCGGGATCATGATCGCATTGCTCGTCATGAACTGGCGGCTGGCCCTGATCGTCCTGGCCATCGTTCCCCTCATCATGGCGGTGACGGCCGTCTTCCGGAGGAAGGCGCGCGACGGATACCGGCGCGTGCGCCTCGCGGTGGCCAAGATCAATGCGTTCCTTCAGGAGCACATCACGGGCATCAGCATCGTTCAACTCTACAACCGCGAGAAAAAGAGTGAGGAGAACTTCGCCGTCATCAACCGCGAGCACCTCCAGGCGAACCTCGACTCGATCATGGCGTACGCGGTTTTCTACCCTGCCGTGGAACTGCTCAGTGCGGCGGCAGTTGGTGCCATCATCTGGTACGGTGGCGGCCAGGTCGTGGCCGACACGCTGACGATCGGGGAACTGATTGCCTTCATCCAGTTCTCCGAGAGGTTTTTCCGTCCGATCCGGGACCTGAGCGAGAAGTACAACATCCTGCAGTCGGCCATGGCGAGTTCGGAGCGGATCTTCAAGCTTCTGGATACTCCGGCGACCGGACCCGAGGCCGCGACGGAACCCATTCGTCCCGATGCGTCGACCCGGGGAGCGTCGCCCGGCCCCGTGCTGGAGTTCCGCGGAGTCTGGTTCGCTTACAAAGGCGAGGATTGGATACTCCGGGACGTCTCTTTCGACCTGGAGCGTGGTCAATCGGTGGCCATCGTCGGTCACACCGGCGCGGGTAAGACGACGATCACGAGCCTCATGGCCCGGCTCTACGAGATCCAGCGCGGAGAGATCCTGATCGACGGAGTGGACATCCGGCGGCGGAGCCTCGACGAACTTCGGGCGCGTTTCGCGATCGTGCTCCAGGACGTGTTCATGTTCTCCGGGACGCTCGAGTCCAATATCCGTCTGGGTTCCGACATTCCCGGGGAAAAGGTTCTCGCGGCGGCCCGAAGCGTCAACCTGGGCGCGTTCATCGATCGGGCGGAACAGGGCATTCGCCATCCGGTCAACGAGCGCGGGACGACTCTCTCGGCGGGTCAGCGGCAACTCGTGGCCTTCGCCCGGGCGTTGGCCCACGATCCCGAGATCCTGATCCTCGACGAAGCCACCTCCAGCGTCGACACCGAGACCGAGGAGCAGATTCGGACGGCGATCCATACGTTGATTTCGGGGCGGACTTCCATCATCATCGCGCACCGGCTGTCGACCATCCAGCGATGCGACAAGATCATCGTGATGCACCGCGGCACGATCCGTGAGATGGGGACGCACCAGGAGTTGCTCTCCCGGAGAGGTCTCTACTTCAAGCTGTACCAGTTGCAGTACAAGGACCAGGAAGTGTCTGGTAAGGTTGCGCCATGAAAGGATCGGAGCACAGGGTGGCCGTTGTGACCGGGGCGGGCCGGGGGATCGGGCGTGAGGTGGCGCGCACGTTGGGGCAGCTCGGCATGCGTGTCGGTCTGGCAGCCCGCACGCGGTCCGACCTCGAGGAGACGGCCCGGACGATAGTGGGCTCGCTCGTCGTCGAGACCGACGTCGGGAACCCCGACGAGGTCGACCACCTGTTCAGCGAGGTGGAACAAACGCTCGGGCCCGTCGACGTGCTCGTGAACTCCGCCGGTATCTATCACCACGGACTCGTCGTGGATCTGGGTTACGAGGACATCACCCGGGTCCTCGGAACCAACCTTCAGGGAACAATTCTGACGTGCCGTCGCGTATTAGGGTCCATGATCGCCCGCGAGACCGGCCACGTCGTCAACATCGCGTCCATCGCCGGGAAGGTCGGAACCGCCCGCCGCGCGCTCTACAGCGCTTCAAAGTTCGGTGTCGTCGGCTTCACCCAGGGATTGTCCGAAGAAGTCCGCGAACACGGAGTGCGCGTCTCGGTCGTGTGTCCGGGTTCGACCAATACCACCTTCTCGCCGAACGAAGCCGAAGGAAAGGTGCGCGAACGGATGCTCCAGCCGGCCGACATTGCCCACGCCGTGAGCATGCTCGTCCAGCAGGAGGACACCAGCTTCATCAGCGAAGTCGTCTTGAGGCCGACACGCGTTCCGCGAGTGGCATCGGCGGAACGGGTCCAGGTCCCAACGGGAGGCAAGAAATGAAAGCGAATGCCCGAGTCGGCTTCGGCATTGCCCTCGTCTCCGCTCTGGTGTGGACCTCCGGGTGCGTCGTCGACACGCGGTCCGAATACGAGACGTTCGAAGAGTCCCACCCCGTCGACGGGATCGATACGCTTCGACTGGAGCTGGATTTCGGCGTCGGCCGTCTGGAACTGCTGCCGACCGAGACCGGCGGGCCCCTGTACCAGATCGAGCTTCGTTATGACCGGCTTCACTACGAACCCGATGTCGAGTTTTCCGATGCGGGTTCGACCGCCACGCTGCGATTCGAGCTGGACTCGACCGGCAGTTTTCCGATCGGAGCGAACGAGAACGAACTCCGGCTGCGCCTGTCTCCGGACGTCGTTCTCGATCTGGAGATATCGACG
>CAZTTI010000535.1:0-3639 GCA_964615925.1 uncultured Solibacteraceae bacterium | reverse complement strand
CATCCATCCATTCGTGCTGGATGACGATGTCGTCGCCCTCTTCCCGGATGGCCATCGGGGTGCCCGGTGCGAACCATGTGCGGCGGACCGCCACGGGTTCGCAGCGATAGGTCGGGTCGTCGGTGAACGGGTTGTACTCGTCGACGGCGGCCTGGCCGGCGCCGGTCAGGAAGTCCATCATGAACTGCGGGCCGCTGGTCGCGCGGTTTGCCGGGACGAGGAGCCAGGTTCCGAAGATGGACTCGCGCGGGGCCACGCTGGGCTTGGCCGCCGGGTTGTCCGCGGGACCGTTCACGCTCAACACACGGCCGTCGGACAACTCGACGACATCGAAGAAGCACATGTACGGGTCGCGGCGGTGTTGGGATCCCTCGATGCGGACCACGCTGCCCGGGGACAACATGTCGGGAGTGATGCCGTTTCGCGTCAGTTGCGTCACGCCGTGACTCTCGCAATTCCAGTCGCGCAAACGCCCGTCGGCGTCTTCGACGCGCAGGTGCAGGTACGCGTGCGGATTGCGTTGTTCGAACATCGCGATGGTGCCGACGATGTTCACGTGTTGGGCGCGGTCGAAGTGCGGCGCGAAGCTGTGGTGCGCCTGGGCCGAAACTGCCACGGCCAGGATCGTGCCAGCCAGAAGCGCGAGCCGGGGTGTCACTCGACGTTCCAGTCCCGTTCGAGACAGTTGTAGGGCACGACCGTCATCTCCGGGCGCCAGATGAAGTAGCGGGTCAGTTCGAAGGGCTCGGTGAAATAGACCGGGTCGTTCACCCGGATGCCATAGTCGAGGCGTGTGTAGTCGGCATTCGGCGTGAACCGCTCCACGAGCGTCATCTGGGTACTCTGAGGGACGCCGTTCGGATCGAAGTATTGTTCCTGGATCCGGCTGGTTTCCACGACAAGCGTCCGTCCTTCGAACCGCCCGCGCGAAAATCCCATCTGCGTGCTTTCCTCCGGCGGCACAGCATCCGGGTTCATGTGGATCACCCGCCGTGAATCGTACTCCTCGATTCGCATCACGATCCGGTCGCCCTCGCGGACGAACTCCACCGGCGCCGGGGTGATCATGATCAGCGGCATGCCCTTCGTGCCGCAGCGGAGCAGGTCGTTGTCCAGGGGATCCCATTCGGCGACGACGGCTTCGGCGGCGGGAGTCAGCGGATACCCACCCTTGAACATCGGGAATGCCGCCGGATCGGTCATGTCGGTCGCCCACACCCGGAAGATGCCGTCGGCAGCCCGGATGGCAGCGTCCACGTTCGAATCGTCGTAGGAGCGGCCGATGAGGTTCCCGTTCTTGCCGGCTTCGAAGTGGGGCGTATTGTTCCCGAACGCCAGCTCGTATCCGGTCGCGAGCAGGATGTTCGAAGCGTTCATGCCGTGGGGATCGCGGCGCGCCGGGGCGCCGGCGATCGTGATCCGGTCCCCGGGAGCGATGAAGTCCTGGCCGATCCCCAGGATCCGGAGGATGACGACGGCCGGGGTTTCGACTTCCCACTGAACGGGCTGCCCGTCTTCGTCACGCGCATTGAGCAGGATCTGGCCGTGCGGATTCCGCCAGTGGATCTCGTCGACGACACCGGTCACTTCGATCGTGCGGCTCCCGTCGTAGATCGCGACCGTGCTGTGGTGCGCGGGAGCCGGTATCGGGGCAACAAACGGCGTGAGAATGAGGACGAATAGAGATCGGGTTCGCATCATCGGGATCCTTAGGGTTCGTTCCGTCGCTCGCACGCCGGATCCCAGGAGTGTACACCCAACGGCCGTCGGCGATGCCGCACCGGCTGGCCGCGGGATTTTTTCTTCCTCTTCGTTTCGCTTTCCGGCTATGCTCGTGGCGTTTAATCCGCAAAAGGGAACACCCATGAAGAGTCTGACGATTTCGATCGCCTGCGCGTGTGTGCTTTCACTGACTTCGATCACGGCCTTCGGCCATCATTCGTTCGCGATGTTCGACCAGACCCGGAAAGTCACGATCGAGGGCAAGGTCGCCAGCGTCCAGTGGACAAACCCTCACGTCTGGGTCGAAGTCGACGTTCCGCAGAACGACGGCTCGACGGTGCGATGGGGCGTTGAGTTTACGAGCGTGGTCCACCTGACGCGCCGGGGGATGACCCAAAACATGATCCAGTTCGGCGACAACGTCGAATTCTCCGTCAGCCCTTATGCCGACGGCAGTCCGGGCGGGCGCTTCTACTGGGTCCGGTTGGCCAACGGGACGTATTACTGCGACGTCGGGGCCGCGCAACAGATCTGCCAGGAGAACAACCCGTGAAGTTTTTCTCGCTCGTGGGTACGTTTGTATTCGGAGTCCTGATCGCTTCCCCGAGCACTTTCGCCCAGGACGAGCGGCCGGTGTATCCCGCCAACTCCGAGAACGTCCACTACGCGGATCTCGACGCCCTGCCCGACTGGCGGGGGCTGTGGTTCCCGGCCTTCGGGCAGGTGGGGGGCGGCGACCCCGTGTTGATCGGCGAGGCCCTCGAAACCTGGGAGATGCACCAGGCGCGGCTCGCGGCGGATGCGCACTACGAGGTCCCGGAAACGACGGACAACTGCGAACCGGACGGCATGCCTTCGTTCATGACGTTTCCCTACAGCCTCGAGTTCCTGTTCACTCCGGGCAAGGTGACGATCGTCCAGGAGGCGCTGATGCAGATTCGACGGATCTTCACCGACGGTCGGCCGCTTCCGGACCGCGATACCGTGGATCCCAACTACTTCGGCTATTCGGTGGGGCGATGGGAAGGAGACGCGCTCGTGGTCACGACCATCGGAACGCAGTCGGGCCAGCGGTTGGGCGTCGCCGGAATCAGCAGCAGCGACGCTTTGACCATTACCGAGCGCATCTACCTGGATCCGAATGACCGGGACCTACTCCACCTCGACTTCACGTTCGAGGACCCGAACGTTCTGGCCGAGCCCTGGCACCGTTCCCATACGTTTCGCCGCGATCGCACCTGGGAGCAAATCGAATACATCTGTTCCCAGAACAATCGCCACATGCTCGACGACGATGGCCAGACGGTTCCTCCCGAGTTTCAGTAGGGGGTGACGAGGATGCGCGTTCATCGAATCACGGCAGCGTGTTTGTCCGTGTTGCTCGTCTGTTCCACCGGCTTCGCGGCACAGACAGGGATCCCGTTGATCGACGCCGCGGAGTCCGGGTACGAGGTCGAGGTGCGCCGGCTGCTCGCCGAAGGCGCGCGAGTCGATGAGCGTCGTGTCGACGAGACGACGGCCCTGCACTGGGCGGTCCGGGAAGACCACACGGAAACGGTCGAACTGCTTCTGAACGCGGGCGCCGACGCGGGCGCCACGGACCGCTACGGCATCACCCCGCTCTACCTGGCGGCCGTCAACGGAAATGCGGAAACCATCCGGATGCTCCTCGACCACGGCGCGGATCCCAACGCCGTTGCGCCCATGGGAGAGACCGCGTTGATGACCGCGACCCGCACGGGACGGCTCGATGCGATGGAAGTGCTGCTGGCCCGCGGCGCCCGGATTGACGCTCCCGACCCGGAGTTTTCACAGACCGCGATGATGCTGGCCGTTCGGGAAAACCATCCTCGAGCGGTGGCCCTCCTTCTCGAGAACGGCGCCGCGCCGGATGCGCGGACCCGAATCGGTCCCGCG
>CAZTTI010000534.1:0-19912 GCA_964615925.1 uncultured Solibacteraceae bacterium | reverse complement strand
GAGGAGACCGAAAGCCAGGTCGACTACATCTACGAACAGCCGCCGCAAGAGATCTTCAACCGTCTCCTGCCGCAATACGTCGATATCCAGGTTCACCGGGCCCTTCTCGAATCGGCCGCGGCGGAACACGGAGCCCGGATGGCGGCGATGGATACCGCATCCCGCAACGCGGGTGAAATGATCGAAACCTTGACGTTGAACATGAACCGCATCCGCCAGGCGGCGATCACTCGGGAGATCATCGAGGTCGTCAGCGGCGCGGGCGCCTAGCTTTTGTGTACAGAAGGAAGAGGAACCGACTCATGGCGAACATCGGAAACGTGCTTCAGGTCATCGGCCCCGCGGTGGACGTCGAATTCGAGGACGGGAAGCCGCCCTCGATCTACAACGCGTTGCGGATCACCAGCGAAGGGTTCGACGTCCCTACGCCGCTCGACGTGATCGTCGAGGTCCAGCAGCACCTCGGGGAAGGAAAAGTGAGGTGCGTGTCGATGCAGCCGACCGAAGGCATGGTTCGCGGGATGAAGGCCGAAGATCTCGGCGGTCAAATCAGCGTGCCGGTGGGCAAAGCCACGCTCGGGCGCATCATGAACGTGATCGGAGAGCCCGTCGACAACGGCGGTCCGATCGAGTCCGACCGGCGGGACCCGATCCACCGGGCCGCGCCCACCTTCGTCGAGCAGGACACGAAGATGGAGATGTTCGAGACCGGGATCAAGGTCGTCGATCTCATCGAACCGTACCTCCGCGGTGGAAAGATCGGGCTCTTCGGCGGCGCTGGCGTGGGCAAGACCGTCGTGATCATGGAGTTGATCAACAACATCGCTTCCAAACACGGCGGCATTTCCGTGTTTGCCGGAGTCGGCGAGCGCACCCGCGAGGGAAACGACCTTTGGCTCGATATGACCGAATCGGGCGTGATCGGAAAGACCGCCCTCGTCTACGGGCAGATGACCGAGCCGCCGGGAGCTCGCGCCCGAGTCGCGCTCACCGGGCTGACGGCGGCGGAGTACTTCCGCGACGATGAGGGGCAGGACGTCCTCTTGTTCATCGACAATATCTTCCGGTTCACCCAGGCCGGGTCCGAAGTTTCCGCCCTGCTCGGACGCATGCCGTCGGCGGTCGGTTATCAACCGACGCTGGCGAGCGAGATGGGCGAGCTCCAGGAGCGGATCACCTCGACGACAAGGGGATCGATCACCTCGGTGCAGGCCATCTACGTCCCTGCCGACGACTATACCGATCCGGCCCCGGCGGCGGCGTTCGCCCACCTCGACGCCACAACGAACCTCTCGCGCTCGATCGCCGAACGCGGCATCTATCCGGCGGTCGACCCGCTGGCCTCCACGTCTCGCATCCTCGATCCGCGGGTGGTCGGTGAGGAGCATTACGGCGTCGCCCGTTCCGTCAAGACGGTTTTGCAGAAGTACAAGGACCTTCAGGACATCATCGCCATTCTCGGAATCGATGAACTCTCCGAGGAAGACCGGTTGGCCGTCGCCCGGGCGCGGAAGATCGAGCGGTTCCTCTCGCAGCCCTTTTTCGTTGCGGAACAGTTCACGGGAATCCCGGGCAAATACGTGAAGGTCGCCGATACGATCCGGGGATTCAAGGAAATCGTCGAGGGCCAACACGACGAGATCCCCGAGCAGGCGTTCTACATGCAGGGGACGATCGACGAAGTGATCGAGGCGGCCGAGCGCATGAAGGTCTCGTCCTGAGGAGCTCCATGGCCGGCGCGATTCACCTTTCCGTTGTCACCCCCGAGCGGTCGTTGCTCGACGAAACCGTGGACGAAGTCGTCCTCCCGGGACGAAACGGGTACTTCGGTGTCCTTCCGGGGCACGCTCCGCTGTTCTCGGAGCTTGCCACCGGAATCGTTTCCTATACCGTGAACGGGAATCGCCGGGCGCTTGCGCTCGCGGGTGGATTCGTCGAAGTGATCGACCATCAGGTCCGGGTCCTGGCCGACGTGGCCGAGCTGTCCGCCGGAATCGATGTGGAACGGGCCCGCCGCGCGCTGTCCCGGGCCGGGGAGCGCATCGAAAGCCGCGACCCCTCGACCGATTATGCCCGTGCCCGATCGGCGCTCGACCGCGCCGAAACACGCATTTTCGTGGTTTCCGGCCACTGATCCGGCGAGCCGGACAACTACACTGGTAGTGATTCGAGGGGTTTCGCCGACCACGCGGCTATGGTAGCGTCCTCGCTCGCTGGGCTTGCCGTAGAAGTCCAGTCGATCCAGGAAACACCTCCGGGGGATCATCGCGTGCTGACAACCGAAGACGTCCGGGCCACGGTGCTCGAAAACGGCCTCACGCTGCTCATCCGGGAGGTCCACACGCTTCCGACCGTGAGCAGCATGATCTGGTATCGCGTGGGATCGCGGAACGAGCAGGCCGGGGCGACGGGCCAGTCGCACTTCCTCGAACACATGCTCTTCAAGGGCACCGAGCGATACGGGAAGGGCGAGATCGACCGCATCACGATGCGCAGCGGTGGCAGCAACAACGCCTTCACCTCCTTCGACTTCACGGCCTATTATTTCTGCTTCGCGTCCGACCGCTGGGAGATCGCTCTCGACATCGAGTCGGACCGGATGTCGAACACGGCGTTCGATCCTTCCGAATTCGCTTCCGAAAAGAACGTCGTAATCGAGGAGCTGAAGTCCGGACTGGACCATCCCTGGGGCCGCTTGATGCAGGAGATGAACGCCCATGCGTTCCAGGCCCATCCCTACCGGAACCCCGTGATCGGCACTCTGGAGGACATCGAGTCGTCCACCGTCGCCGGGATGAGGGCCTACTACCAGAGGCACTACGTTCCGGCCAATGCGACCCTCGTCGTCGTCGGAGATTTCGAAACGCCGCGCGTGATCGAACGCGTTCGAGCCGCCTTCGGGGACATTCGGGCGGATGGAGCCGGCCGCGAGGCGGTCGTTGGCCCCGAACCTCCTCAGACCGCGGAGCGCCGCTTCGAGGTTCCGTGGCGATCCGAGGTTCCCCGCGTTGCACTGGCCTATCATGCGCCGCCGATTGGTCACGCCGATTCCTACCCTCTTCAGGTCCTGTCCGTTCTGCTCACCGAGGGCAAGGCCTCGCGGTTCTACCAGCGCCTGGTGGAAAAGGAGCGCCGGGCCACGTTCGTGTCCGCCGAGTACGCGGAATCCCGGGACCCGACCCTCTTTTATGTCCGGGCGGAAGGCCGCGGCGGCGTGCCCACCGACGCGATCGAGTCCAGTATCGAAGCCGAACTGGAGCGGATAGGGCAGACGCCGCCGCCGCCGCCGGAACTGGCCCGGGCCAAACACCAGATCGAGGCCCACTTCGTCTTCTCCATGGAGCGCTTCCTGGATCAGGCCATGCTCTACGGCCAGGTTGCCACCATCGACCGGCTCGATTACGTCGACCAATACCTTCCCCGGATTCGGGCCGTCACCCCCGACGATGTCTCCCGCGTCGTTCGGGACTATTTCGGTCCCGGAAATCGAACCGTCGGACGAATCGTGTTCGATCCGAACGCGGCCGAAGGGGACGGAGACGGCGGAGACGAAGGGTGAAAGGGCCCATGCCTTTCCGGAAGTTGGAACCCGTCGAGGTGACCCTGCCGAACGGACTTCGGGTGGCGCTCGCTCCGAACGCCGCGATCCCCGGGATCTCCTTGAACCTCACGGTCCTTTCCGGGGCGAAGAACGATCCGGAAGACCGCGCCGGAGTCTCGGTCATGGCGAGCCGCCTCCTCGATGAAGGTACCGGGACGCGCTCGTCGCTGGAGATCGCCGAAGCCATCGAATCCGTCGGCGGATCCATCGACTGCGAGAGTTCCATGGACCGGTCGACCGTTTATCTCACGGTCCTGCGACAGGACGTGGAGCTGGGACTGGACCTCGTCGCCGACATGGTGAGCGACCCCTTGTTTTCCGAGGAGTCGGTGGAAAACGAACGGGACCGCATGCTGGCGGAGATCCAGAGCGCTCTGGACCGGCCCCCGGTTGTTGCGAGCTGGGAGTTCAACGAACTCGTTTATCAGGATCACCCGCTCCATCGTCCCGTCCACGGCTATCCGGAGACCATACGGTTGATCGAACGATCCGACCTGGTGGCCCACCACCGTTCCGCGTTCGATCCATCGAGCAGCCTGTTGTCGGTAGCGGGAGACTTTCGGGCCGAAGACGTCGTTCCCCGGATCGAACGGGCGTTCTCGACGTGGAGGCATGTGGGGCCGCGAGCGCAGGATGTAGCGCCGCCGGTCCGCCAGACCGAATCACGAGAACGATTCCTGCCCCTCCAGACGCAGCAGGCGCACGTGTACCTGGGGCACCTCGGAATCGACCGGAGGGATCCGGACTTCTACACGCTCCAGGTTCTGGACACGATTCTCGGAGGCGGGGCCGGGCTCACCTCGCGCATTCCGCGAAAGCTCCGGGATGAACAGGGCTTGGCGTACACGACGTTTGCCGGGATATCGATGTCGGCCGGCCGGGACCGCGGGAAGTTCGTGGCCTACATCGGCACGTCGCCCGGGCACGTCGACCGGGCGATCCGGGGGATGGTCGAAGAGATCGACCGCATCGTCGCCGAGGAGGTCGCCCCCGACGAACTTGAGGACGCCAAGGCCTACCTGACCGGGAGTTTCGTATTCGGATTCGAGTCGAATGCGCAGGTGGCCCGGTTCCTGAACAATGCCCGGATCTTCGATCTCGGGTTCGACTACGTCTCGAAATACCCCGAGATCATCTCGCGCATCACCGCCGAAGAAATCCGGGAAGCGGCCGCGAGACACATTACCACCACCGAGTTTTCGCTCGTGGTTGCCGGCCCCGAAACGGCGCGGCCCGGGACGTCCAGGGTGACGGCCCCCATCGATTAGGGGGGGGCGTGCTGAGTCCCTTCGGCGCTTTGCGCTTCGCGGCCCTGGGCCTCGCGGCTCTGGGAGCGATTTTCGGGTGCACCGCGGAGAACGGTCCGTCGTTGACCGTTCCGGCCGACGCCGCCGATATCGATCGCCTGCTCCAATCCGCGGTGGACACCGGAGTTGCCCGAGGATTGGTCGCGGTGGTCGTCGACCGGCAAGGCATCGTCTATATCGGAGCGTTCGGCGAGAGGGATGCCGCAAACGGGCTGCCGATGGAAACCGACACGGTCTTCAGGCTGATGTCGTTGACCAAGCCCGTGGTTTCGGTCGGGGCCATGATGCTTTACGAGGAAGGCGCGTTCGATCTCGACGAGCCGATCGCGGCGTACCTCCCGGCCGAATCCGACCGTCACGTGATCGCGTCCTTCGACATGAGCGACGGGACGTACACGACCGTGGAGCCCGACACTCCCGTCACGATCCGGCAGATCTTCACCCACACGTCGGGGGCCGGGTATGATTTCTCGAGCGCGGAGTTCGCAAGGCTCCGGGCGACGACGGGCGAGGATCCCGGACAGTTCCCGTTGCTCTATCATCCGGGGACGCGATGGAACTATTCGGTCAGCACGGATCGACTCGGCGAGTTGATCGAGGCCCTCTCGGGCCAGAGCCTGGTGGAGTTTCTGAACGCCAGGATCTTCACCCCCCTCGGGATGGAGGACACGTTCTACGCCGTTCCCGCGGAGAAGGCCGGCCGCGTCGCCACGACCCACCAGCGTCAGGACGATGGATCGCTTCTGGAGAATCCCAACCCGGCGGACCTCGTCTCGCCGCCCCTCGGGCGCACCGGGCTGTTCTCCACGGGTCCGGACTACGCGCGCTTCGTCGAGATGCTCCTCAACGACGGCCAGGGCCCATCGGTCCGGATCCTCGAACCGGGCACGGTTCCCTTGATGAGGGAGAACCACATCGGCGACCTGAGGGTCGTGACCCAGACGGGCTCGGACCCGGCCCTTTCGTCCCCCTTCCCGATCAACCCGGGGGTGGACTTCTTCGGGCTCGGCTTCCAGATCGCGGCTCCCGAGCGCGACGGAATGCGATCCCCGGGCAGCTTCAGCTGGTCTGGGCTGTACAACACGCATTTCTGGGCCGACCCCAACCGTGGATTGGCCGGGTTGCTCTTCGTCCAGATCCTGCCTTTTTATGACGAGCGGACTATGTCCCTCTTCGAGGACTTCGAGGCCCTTGTCAACCAAAGTTTCGCTCCCTGATCGTACTTTCCCCGGTATTGGCCAAATTTTTTCGATTTTCCTGCATAGGGAACCGGTCCTCCTGCGTATTACGTGTCGAGACCGATACGGATGGGAACCGACTTCGAAGCGATCGTACGCGAGCACCAGTCCATGGTGTTCAGCATCGCGTACAACTTCCTCCAGGACCCGGCGCTCGCGGAGGAAGTCGCGCAGGAAACGTTCCTGCGGCTCTTTGAGAAGAGGACGGCGGTGCGCGACCCGAAACATGTCCGTCGTTGGCTCCGGCGAACCGCGACGAACCGCGCGATCGACGTCTGGAGATATCGCGCCCGCCGTCCGGAAGTCGGGGTGGAAGACATCGACCGGCCGGCCGCGGCTCCGGACCGGGAACCGGACCCCTTGCTCCAGGCGCGGCTCGCCCGGATGGTCGCGACGCTGCCCGAAAGGCCACGGGCCGTCTTGATCCTGCGTTACGGCGAAGACCTGGACACCTCCGAGATCGGAGAAGTTCTGGATATGCCGGTGTCGACGGTGTGGAGCCACCTGCGCCGTGGTTTGGCGATGCTCCGGGAAAAGATGAGTGCAGAGGTGGAACATGAACGAGTTGGAACAACGTCTTCGTAAAGTTCTGGCGCGCCGGGACGCTCCTTCCGGATTCACCGAAAGGGTGCTGTCGGAGGCCCTCGACGTGGGCGTCGCGCATTCAGGCCGAGGCCATGCGTGGTTGGCCGCCGCGGCGATCGTGGTGGTGGTCGCCGGAGGCGCAGTGGTCGATGCGGAACTCCACCGCCGCGCTCGCGGCGAGCGCGCGAAGCAGGAAGTGCTCACGGCCTTGCGCGTGACCGGTTCCGTGCTGAACACCGTATCCGACGAGATCCGTGAACTGCGTTCTCGCCGGATGGAGCCGGATTCGAACTGAAGGAAATGAATGAAGGAGGAGTGATGCGATATCTACGCGCGTGGACGTTGATGGTGTTCCTGGTCCCGGTGGCCGCGATGGCCCAGAGTGGAGGTGTGCTCGACCTTTCCGCGCTCGACGCGCTCGCGTCGAGTGCCGAAGAAACGGTCTCGATCAGCCTGGATCCGGCCACGATGGATCTCGCCCGGGCCTTCCTGGGGCGACATGCGCTCGAAGAGGAAGCCGCCCTGGACGTCATCGAGGGGTTGCAGTCCTTCCAGGTCCGCGTTTTCGAGTTCTCCGACGAGAATGCGTATTCCGACGACGCGATCGCCCCGGTCTACGATCAGCTTCGCGGAGCGAACTGGAGCCAGATCCTGACGATCAACGAGGCCGACGGGCGGGTGGGCGCCTGGATCTACCGGACAGGAGACGCCGTCGAAGGGGTAGCCCTGGTCCTGGCGGAATCGGACGAACTCGTCGTCGTCAACCTCGTCGGAATGATTCAACTTCAGGACCTGGAGACCCTGGCCGCGAGCTTCGGCCTGCATCTGCTTCCGTAGGCTCGCGAAGTTCGAGTATCCTTTTCCGCAGGATGCGTTCAGCCGCCATCATCGGAGGCACGATTCTCGCGGCTCTGGCCTTTGTCGGAATGTGGGCGCTGTCCGCCCTCCCTCCCGCCGAAGAGAGGGGGCCGGTCGAATACGTCGACGACGAGGCAGCCGTTCGAGCGGCCATCGAGTTGGACCGGCTGGGAATTCTCACGGCTGAGAACTTCGTGGGCAACCGCATCCGCGTGATCGAAGGGACGCTTCGCAATGTGGGCCCGCGCACGGTCCGGTCGGTCGAACTCCGGCTCGCGTTTCTTGACGCGGACGGCGGCGTGGTGCACGAGGACGCGGGGGAGGCGCTCCGGAGTCCTCTCCCTCCCGGGGAAACGCGGCGCTACGAATTCCGATACGAGGCCCTTCCGGAGACGTGGAATTATCGGATTCCCGACGTCACGGTTGCTCGCGTCGGCTATTGATCATTACCTTCCGTACTGCAGACGATCGATGAGGTACCGCGGCAGTCCCACGGCGCGCATCTTTTCCTGCGTCACTTCGAACGGGTAGTGCACGCGGTGGAGTTCGACGCGCGAACGCGCGACGTCCCAGATCGCAAATGCGCTCCGGGTGTCGTTGTCGCGAGGCTGCCCGACCGACCCGGGGTTGACGAGATACTGGATGCCGGGTTCGAGATCGAACACCTGATAGGCGGCCTCGTTTTCTGGCATTTCCAGGACCACGTCGCCCGACCCGCTCCGTGAAAAGACCGTTGGAAAATGCGTGTGCCCGAAAAACGTAATCCACGTTTCCGTCCGCCGGAAGTTCTCTCCCGCATGGGCCTCCGACATCACGTAGTCGTCTTCGTGGGTCAGTGCCCCGTGGACCAGTTGCGCACCGTGGCCGACATCCAACGGCCCGACCGGAAGCGATCGCAGGTATCGGAGAGCGTCCCTGGACAACTGCTGCCGTGTCCAATGGATGGCGGCCTTCGCGTGCGCATTGAACTCGCGGGCATCGTCCTGCCCGGAGGCGACGCGATCATGATTCCCCCGGATCGCGGTTGCTTCGAGATCTGCCACGCGTGCGACGGCCTCGTTCGGCTCGGGTCCGTATCCGACGATGTCCCCCGAACAGAGCACGTCGTCGAAGCCCAACTGTTCGGCCCGCTCCGTGCAGGCGTCGAACGCCTCCATGTTGGAGTGGATGTCGCTGAGCACCAGTCGTCGCATCATCGAGGCGGGAACTCCGCTAAAACCCGTCTGCTATGATGGGATCGATGTCCCCGAAATCCATCGTCTCGTTTGCGGTGGTTCTTTCCATGTTGGCCGGAAGCCTCGCCGTGCTGGCCCAAATCCGTCATCAAACAGACTTGTCGGCGTTGCTGTGGGTCATGATAGCACGCTCGGCGGAGGTGCTTTTTCTTGCGTTGTTCGGTGTATTTGCGGCCCGGTCCAGCGGTCTTCGCGGGTCGGTGGTGTTGACGGCGAAGGACGGCTCCGCGGCGCTCCTCCACGTCCTGAACTTCGGCGTCTTGCCCGGAATGGTCCTGGGCCTGATCAACCACCTTTTCTTCTTTTACGGACGATACAGCCCGTTCGTGCAGTCACGGGTCCGTTCGATCGACACGGTCTGGGATGCGGTCCTCGTCAGCGCGGATACGTCGGTGCTCGAGGAAGTGACCTATCGACTGTTTCTGATCTCCTGCCTGCTGTTCCTGCTCGGGCATTTGTATCGAAACCTCAAGGTGAGTCCGGCGCTGGCTGCCGAGCTCCCGCGCGCGCTTTCGATATTGCTTTCCTCGCTGCTGTTCGCCTTCGCCCACAGCGTCAGCGGGTTCACAGCGGCTCTGGCCGGGGGCGCTTTTCTTGGCGTGATCTACATGATGAGCGGCGTCGAGAGCGCTATCGCCGCTCATTTTTCCGCGAACCTGTTCTTCTTCAGCGTTTCGTACCTCGTGTGACGCAGGAGCGTTTGCTTCGTGGGAGCGTGACCGTGAATCCAAAGACACTTGGAGAGTTGAACTCGAGCCCGTTCGGATCGCCTGATCGCCGCCACCGGAGTGTGAAGGACGAGATGCGTCTCAACCTGCTCGCAAGATTGCGCGCGGGGCGTCCGATATTCCCCGGAGTCCTGGGATACGGCGACAGCGTCATCCCGCACGTGGTGAATGCGATCCTTGCGCGGCACAACATGATCCTCCTCGGTCTGCGGGGTCAGGCGAAGAGCCGCATTCTCCGCAATTTGACGGAGTTCCTGGATGACGAACTCCCGGTGATCGACGGGTGCGAAATCAACGACAACCCGTTTTCCCCGGTTTGCGCGCGCTGCCGCAATCTGATCGCCGAGCACGGGGACGACGTTGCGATCTCCTACAAGGCGCGGAACGAGCGGTACGTGGAAAAGTTGGCCACGCCGGACGTGACGATCGCGGACATGATCGGAGATATCGACCCCATCAAGGCGGCGCGGGGAGGTCATGCCATCGGGAGCGAGCTATCGGTGCACTATGGCCTGATACCCCGCGCCAACCGGGGCATCTTTGCCATCAACGAGCTTCCGGATCTGGCGGGAAAGATCCAGGTCGGGCTGTTCAACATCATGCAGGAGGGGGACGTCCAGATTAAGGGTTACCCCCTTCGTCTCGCCCTGGACGTCGCACTGGTGTTCTCCGCGAACCCCGAGGACTATACGGCGCGAGGCAAGATCGTCACGCCGCTCAAGGACCGAATTGGTTCGGAAATCCTCACACACTACCCCGCGGAGCTTTCCGAAGGGGTGGAAATCACACGGCAGGAAGCCTGGACCGACCGCCGGGAACTCTCGCTCCACGTGCCTCCGTACATTCGGGAGGTGGTCGAGGGCATTGCCTTCAAAGCGAGAGACGATCAGCGCATCGACAAGCGGTCCGGCGTCAGTCAGAGGTTGCCGATTTCCTGCCTCGAGATCGCGGCGAGCAACGCGGAGAGAAGGGCCGTGACGTCCGGCGAGTCCGAATCGGTCGCGCGCGTCGTGGACGTGTTCGAGGCGCTTCCCGCGATTACGGGAAAGCTGGAGCTGGAGTACGAAGGAGAGCTGAAAGGGCCCGACGTGGTTGCCCGCGATCTGATTCGTCAGGCGATCCAAATGGTGTTCCGGCAGCGAATCGTGCGGGCGGACCTGAAGCCCGTCGTCGAGTGGTTCGAGAACGGGGGAACGCTGAAGATTTCCGACCGGGAGGGATCGGCGGTCACGCTCGCTGCGTTGAGCCGGATTCCGGGCCTCATCGATCAGCTTCCCGAACTCGGCGTCGACCTGAATTCGTCGGCGCCGGCGAAGGTGGCCGCCGCGGAGTTCATTCTCGAGGGGCTGTGTTCGGTCGACCGCATCAGCCGTTCCGAGGAGCGAGGATATGGCCCGTCCCTTCGTTCCGGGGAGCGCGGGGGAAGAGGGGAAGGCATGGACGACCTCTACCGGGACTATGGCGTGGACCCGAGACGGTTTAGAAAAAAGAACCTGAATTGAGATGCCCAAGATCCGATACATGCGCTACGTTCCGTCCCCGCTGGACGGGCTGAGCCTCGAAGACCTGATGGACTCCTTGTCGGACTTCCTGCTCCAGAGCGGGTTCGACTACGGCTTCGGATCCTCGGCGAGCGCCCGCGACCTGGACTCGCTCCGTCAGGCCATCATGGAACGCCTCGTCGAGATGGGCCGCATACGGCCGGAACTTTTCGAGGACTGGCTCGACGATCCGACCACGGGAAACGCTCGCGAGATGGACCGGCTGCTCGACGATCTCATCCGAAAACTGATCGACGACGGATGGGTGCAGGCCACCGGCGCTTCCGGCCCCGCCCCGGCCGACGGGAAGGGTCAAGAGGACGACGACGCCGGCGGCGCCCGGTTCGAAATCACCGACAAGGGCATCGACTTCCTCGGTTTCCGGTCCCTGCGGGATCTGCTTGGGTCATTGGGAAAGAGCAGTATCGGCCGGCACGAGACGGTCGATCTGTCGACCGGAGTGGAAGCCTTCCAGACCCCTCGAAAATACGAGTTCGGAGACGCGCTGAACCTCGACATCAGCGCCACTCTGCTCAATGCTGTTTCGCGGGAGGGGCTGGGCACGCCGCTCGACCTTCGGCCGGATGATCTCGAGGTCCGGCAGGCGGACTACGAGAGTTCCTGCGCCACGGTTGTGATGCTGGACTGCAGCCACAGCATGATTCTGTACGGCGAGGACCGATTCACGCCGGCCAAGCGCGTGGCGCTGGCGCTTGCGCACCTGATTCGGACGCAATATCCGGGGGACACGATGCGGGCGGTCCTGTTCCACGACTCGGCCGAAGAGGTCCATCTCAAACGCCTCGCGCGCGTCGTCGTGGGCCCCTACCACACGAATACGTGCGAAGGACTGCGTCTCGCCCGAAGGATCTTGATGGCGGAAAAAAAGGACATGCGTCAGATCATCATGATTACGGACGGGAAGCCGTCGGCCATGACGCTCGAGAACGGCAGGATCTACAAGAACCCGTTCGGCCTCGACCCCGCGATCCTCGATGCGACGTTTCGCGAAGTTCAGACTTGCCGGAAGTCCAACATCCTTATCAACACGTTCATGCTCGCCGATGACCCGCTCCTCGTGGAGTTCGTCCGCAAGGTCACCCGGATCGCTCGGGGCAAGGCGTACTTCACGTCGACGGCATCGCTCGGACGTTACCTGCTCATGGACTATCTGAAGAAGAAGGTGGAAACGGTCCACTGAAGCGTGGAACGTCGGATCCGGGAACGGCGACCCATGGAAAGGAAAAAGCCCCGCCGGTTGGCGGGGCCTCTCTCTTTACAACTCTTGCTCACCTCAATGGGTCAGCAATTTTTTATGAAGTTATTTGTAAGGCAAGTGAATAGAAAATTCAAAACAAAAATTTGAACTCGTGCCCGTTCGTGCGAGCGGATGTTAACGCCCGACACCGCGGGACGTTTAACGATCTTGGGGATTGCCCGTCCCCGCGCGCCGAAATAGTGGTGCGCGGTGGCCTCGTCTGACACAATCAAGAACGGCCCAATTCCGATTTCGTTGCAACTTTTGAAGCAGGCGGTTCGTAGGAGAGCGGCATGAGTTCAGGGAAGAAGATCGTCGTGGCGGCCCTCGTCGTGGTCGTGATCGGGGGCATGGTCGGGTTTTCGATCGCGACGCGTAACCGCGGATTGATCGCCGTGGAAGCGAGCTTCGTCTATCGGCAGAACCTCGTGCAGTCAGTGACGGCCAACGGCGAGATCAAGCCGTTGCGCTATGTGAACATCGGAGCCGACTCCGCGGGCCGGATCACCCAACTCGACCTCGAGGAAGGGGATCGGGTCGAGGAGGGTGACTTTCTCATTCAGATCGAATCCATCCAGAACGAGGCGGAGGTGCGGAGCGCTCAGGCCAGCCTGGACGCCGCCCAAACCGAGCTCGAAGGAATGGAAGCGTCCATTCGGGCGTCCGAATCCTCCCTCCAGAGCGCGCGCGTCGACAAACGGAGGATCGAGGCCGACTTCGCCCTCAGTGAGCAGGAATTCGGGCGTGCGGAGAGGATGTTGGCCGAGGGCCTCATCTCTCGCGAGCAGTTCGAGCGCCAGGGATCGACCTACGAAGTGGCCCGGGTCCAGGTCGAATCGGCCGACGCCAGGATTGCCCAGGCGGAAGCGCAGCTTGCTCAAGTCATCCAGCAGCGCGAGGGAACGCGCCTTCGAATCGCGCAGCAGGAATCGACGCTGGTCCGGGCCCGGGACGGGCTCGACAAGACGCGGCGCACGGCTCCCCTTTCCGGAGTCATCACGTACCTGCCGGTGAACGTTGGCGAGATCGCTGTCGTCGGCCTTCAGAACCAGGCCGGGACCACGCTGATGACCATCGCCGACATGTCGGAGATCACCGCCGAGGTTCTCGTCGACGAAACCGATATCGTGAACCTGCGCTTGAACCAGAGAACGGAAGTGCGTGTCGATGCATTGGGGGACCGGGTTCTGACGGGCTACGTCTCCGAGATCGGGAGTTCGGCGCTGACCGCTAGCGGGAACGGGGGGATATCGACCACGACGACGAGGACCGACGAAGCGAAGGATTTTCGGGTCGTGATCACCCTCGATGATCCTCCCGAGGAACTGCGGCCCGGCTTGTCGTGCACGGCCTCGATCGAGACGGCGAGTCAGGAGGGCGCAACTTCGGTTCCGATCCAGGCACTGACGATCCGGGAGTTGGAGTTGCCCGAGGTTCCCCACTATGTCGTCAACCCGGTGACCAACAACCCCCGGCCGGGCGAGCCGGTGATGGCGGAGGTCGAGGGGGTTTTCGTCGTCGAGGAGGGGATCGCGAGGTTTCGGCCGGTACGAACCGGAATCATCGGAACGACGGACGTGGAAATCCTCGAGGGTCTCGAGGAGAACGAGCAGATCGTGATCGGTCCGTACCGGATCTTGCGGACGCTCGAAGATGAAACGGCCATTCGGATCCTGGAGGCTGAGGAGGACGAGGGCTGATGAGGTTCTTGGATTCGAATGCCGGGGAACGCTGAGAGTTCTTCACAAGGAGTTCGCGCCGTGCCCGACGACATCATCGTGACCGAGGACCTCTGGAAGACGTATGAGATGGGGGTCGGCAACAAGATCCACGCGCTCAGCGGGGTAAGCTTCTGCGTTCGGCGCAACGAATACGTGGCCATCATGGGGCCTTCAGGGTCGGGAAAGTCCACGCTGATGAACCTTATCGGGTGTCTCGACACGCCTACGAAAGGCCGGTATTGGCTGAATGGGCGGTTGGCCAGCGATATGGACGACGACGAGCTCGCCCATATCCGGAACAAGGAGATCGGATTTGTCTTCCAGACGTTCAACCTTCTTTCCCGGGCGACGGCGTTGCACAACGTCGAGCTGCCATTGATCTACAGCGGCATGCCCGCGTCCCAACGGCGTGTCCGGGCCGAGGAGACCCTGGAGATGGTGGAGTTGTCGGACCGCAGGGACCACCGTCCGAACGAACTCTCCGGGGGACAACGCCAGCGCGTCGCGATCGCGCGGGCCCTGGTGAACAAGCCGTCGATCATTCTCGCCGATGAACCGACCGGGAACCTGGACTCGAAAACGGGCCACGAGATCATGCAACTGTTCGAGCAGTTGCATGGCGGCGGCAACACCATCATTCTCGTCACGCACGAACGAGACGTCGCCGAGTGCGCCGAACGCGTCGTCAGCATCCGGGACGGGAAGATCGCCAGCGACGAACGAGTCGAGAAGACCGCGCCGGCCGCGCCCTGAGCCCCTAGTCTTTTTTGGTCACCGGTATCTTTTTGGTCATTGGATCCGTCGCCCTACCCGATTAGGATGTGGATTCGATGGATCCCCTCTTCATCTGGATCGAACAGCTCCCGCCGAGTATCTGGGTCCGGGAATCGGTCTCGATGTTCGCCTTCCCCGGGATTCTCGTTCTTCACACGATCGGCATGGCCTTCCTCGCCGGTTCGACGTCCGCGTTGAGCTTGAGGGCATTGGGCGTTGCGCAGGGGATCTCGGCGGAATCCCTGCTCCGTTTTTCTCCCGTCGCCTGGTTCGGCTTCATCGTGAATTCCGTGTCTGGACTACTGCTCCTGATGGCCTATCCCGCGAAGGCGCTGACAAACCCCGTCTTTTATCTGAAGCTCCTCGCGATCGGAACGGCGATCGGAGTGGTCCTCCGCCTGGGAAGGCGGATCGCGGCATCCCGCGGCGCATCGCTCTCGGGTCGTGATCGCGTTCTCGCCGCGACCACGCTCGCGCTCTGGGCGCTGGCGATCACCGCGGGCAGGCTGCTCGCATACACCCATTCACGATTGATGGCATCCTGATGTTTTTCGACGTCCGAGTTGCGATTGCCCGATGGTTGGCCGCCACTCCCGCCGGCGAATTCGTCAACGCGTACACCTGGGCGTGGCCCATCGCCGAGAGCCTGCATTTCATCGGACTGTGCCTGCTGGTGGGAACCGTCGGGCTGTTCGATCTTCGGCTGATCGGATTCGTGCGATCGATCCCGCTCCCGGCCTTGCAGCGGATGATCCCTTGGGGCGTTGCCGGGTTTTTCATCAACGTCATGACCGGGTCCTTGTTTCTGGCGTCGGCTCCGGATCAGTACCTGTTCAACACGGCGGGTTATTTCAAGGCCGCCTTCCTCGTCATCGGAGGCATCAACATCACGATCTTCTACAGCGTCTACTTTCGCCGGGTTCTCCGGTTGGGGCCGGGCGAGATGGCGCCCCTCGGGGCGCGAATCATCGGAGGCGTGTCGCTCGTCGTTTGGGTGGGGGTGATGACGGCTGGCCGCCTCCTGACCTTCTACCGGCCGAGCTTCCGCATCTTCTGAGGTCCGCGGGCGAGGCGCCGGCGGACCCCTCAATCGTCGTTGAGCAGACGCGGGAGGTTGAGGCGCGTCGCCTTCCGGGCCGGGATCCAGGCCGCAGCTATGGAGACGGCCGCCATGGTTGCGGGCACTCCCACGAACACGGACGGTTCGTACGCTCCGCCGGCGAGGTGGTCGTAGAGCACCACGACCATGATCCATCCGACGGCCATCCCGATCGCGACCCCGGAAACACATTCGGCCACGATTCCTCGCGTCAGCGAGTCCGGCGGCGCGCCCAGGGCCAGGCGCACGGCGATGTCCGATCGTCGACCCGAGACGCTTTGCGCCACGACGGAGTAGATGCCGATCGCGGCGAGGAGGAGCAACAAGGGGCCCAGTACCACGAACATCTGGGCCGGTATGCGCCGGAGAAACTGGTTCGTCTCCACGTGCTCGACCATCGTCCGGATGTCGAAAAGCGGGAGCGTGGGGTCGAGTCCCCGGACGACGCGTTCGACCTTGGGTGCAAGGAGGCCTTCATTCCCGGGCGCGGTCCGAAGGTGGATCTGCCCTGCACGCCGCATTCGGTCGCGGTACGAGTAATAGACGAAGGGCATCGCGGGTTCGGAGAAAGAGCGGTAGACGGAATCACCGGACACGCCGACGACGCGGTATCGTTCTTCGCCGGACACGATGATCTGCCCCGGCGCCGGTCCGGAGCGCAGAAATCGCCGCACGAACTCCTCGTTGACGATGACCTCGAGTGCCGGGGTTCGATCGTCGAGCGGGGAGAAGTCCCGTCCCTCCACGAGCGGGATCCTCATCGCCTCGAAGTATCCCGGAGTCACGACATTCGTCAGCGCGAGGTCCCCATCGGGATCGGTCGGGGTGTAACCCTCGACTCGAACACGCGTCATGGGAAGTCCATGGATGTCCAGCGGAACGAACGCTGCGATGCCGACAGCCTCGGTCTCGGGCAAGGCCTCGAGCCGTTCGAGAAGCCGCATCGTAAAGGAGCCGAGCAGGTTCCGGCTGGATTCTGGTACCAGGGTCTGCCCGAAATCGCTCCCCGAAACGTCATACGATGCCAGCAAAACTCCCGCCGGTTCGAATCCCGTGTCCACGTCCAGGGTCTGGCGGAAGCTGTCGATGAACAGACCCGCGGCCATCAGGACCGCCACGGCCAGGGCGGCTTCCACGGCGACCAGCGCGCGCCGGGCTCGACGGGGCGCTCCCCTCGATCTAGTGCGAACGCCGAGCGTTCCCTCCCGGGCGAGATGCAGCGCGGGAACCACGCCGAAAACGAGGGCCGAGGCCAATCCGAGCCCCGCCGAGAAGAGCAAGCCGAGGCCGTCTACCGCCGGGTCGAAACGTACCGGGAGGAGGGTGGAGAACCGGACACCCCAGAGCGCGCGGGCCGCGCCGGATGCGAGCAACGCCCCGACCGACGCGCCGATGATTCCAAGCAGAAGGCTTTCGACCATGAGGAGCCGGATGATGTGCCAGCGTCCGGCGCCGTTGGCCATGCGGATGCCCATCTCGCGTTCCCTCGACATCGCCCTGCCCAGCAGGAGGTTCGCCGTGTTTCCGCACACCGCGAGGAGTAGTGCGATCATGACAGCCTGGAGCAGAGCCATGCCCGGCAGGACGAACTGCCCGCCGCCGCGGGGTGCCTGCCAGAACGAGAGGATCCGCGCCGTGTAGCCGTCGTTGGTCGATGGGAAGTCGGAAGCCAGTTGGGCCATGAGCCGGTCGAGTTCCTCCTCGGCCCGGCGTCTGGGGGTGTCCTGGTCGAGACGGCCGACAACGCTGTATCCCCGCTCGGAGCGGTTTCGCGGTTCGTCCGACTCCGGGAAAACCGTCTCCGAAAGCGTGCTCGGGATCCAAAAGTCGAACGCGAGGCCCGTCACCGTTCCCCGGAAGTCCGGAGGAGCCACTCCGGCGATGGGAACCGGCCGGCCGTTCACCTGAATGTCCCGGCCGATGACATCGGGTGCCGCGCTGAACTCCGTCACCCAGTACGAGTGAGAGAGGATGACTCCGGCACCGCCGGATGCGTCCGGCGGGAAGTCGAGCCGTCCCGCGGCCGGGGTCAGTCCGAGGGCCGTAAAGTAGTTGTCCGATGCCAGTACGGCGAAGATGCGCTCGGTTCGGCCCGGGCTGGCCACGTTCACCTGGACCATGCGAAACGCCGCCAGATCGTGGAACGAGCCGAGCGCCGCCCGCATGTCCAGGAATTCGGGAAACGACGCGCCCCCCGCATAGTCTCCCGTGGGGGTGACGGGCTCGATCAGAAGGAAGCGGGAAGACTCGGCGACACCCGGGATGGGGTTGAGGATCAGCGTTTCGAAACCGGAGAAGACGGCCGTGTTTGCTCCGATGCCAATGCCGAGCGAAACGACGATGACGGCGGTCAGCAACGGCATCCGGATGATCATCCGCAAGGAGAACCGGACATCCCTCACGATGGCGTCGACCCATCGTCCACCCCATGGATCGACCGCCTCTTCACGGATCCGCAGGCTGTCGCCGAAGCGTTTCGGTTCGTCCATCGCCGCGCGGTGCGCTTCGATCTCCTCCTGGAGCTCGCGTTCCCGCCGCCGGCGGGTCAGCAGGAACCATGCCCGCCGGGCCCATTCGCCGATTCGTGGCATCGTCACTCCCCGGAAAGTCGGGACGTCAGGCCTGGAGTAGCGCCGCGATCCCGCGCGTCATTCGTTCGTAATGCGCTATCTCGGTGCCGAGTTGTTTCCGGCCCGCGGCGGTCAGCCGATAGCTGCGGACACGCCTGCCCGACCCGGAAACCGACCACGACGCCTTGACCCATCCTTTCACGAGGAGCTTCTGCAGGGCGGGGTAGAGAGAGCCCTCCTCGACCTTCAATTCTTCGGAGGAAAGCGCGTGAATCCGCTGCGCGATGGCGTACCCATGGAGTGCGCCCCCGGCGAGGACCTTGAGGATGAGCATGACGAGAGTCCCTGGTGGTAACCCGACGTCCCTAGGCATAGGCACACTATGTATAAACGGCAGCCAAAGGTCAATGGGAGAGATTACGCGGTTCCCGTAACGTTTCGCTGATCCGGCGTTGAGCGCTTGATCCCCTGCATTGCTTCATGCTTCAATTTTCGCAAGCGCAGTGTCGTCCAGAGGAAACATGTCGTTTAAACGCTTACGTTTCAATGCCACGATTGTGGCCGGTTCGATCGCCCTGATGACCGGCGTCGCCCTCGCCCAGGCTCCCATCCCGCGAACGAGCGACGGGCGCCCGGACCTCCAGGGGATCTGGCAGGTCCGCAACCGCGCGGCGTATGGTCTCGAGGAGCATGGGGCGAGTTACGGCATTCTTCCCGGTCCGAGCGTCGTCGATGGGGGCGAGATCCCGTACCAGCCCTGGGCGCTCGAACAGCGGAACGCGAACTTCGAGAACCGCGCGACGGCCGACCCGCTGGCCAACTGCTACCTGCCGGGCGTGCCCCGGATCATGTACATGGAGCACCCGTTTCAGATCTTCCAGACGGCCGATCACGTGGCGATGACGTTCGAGTGGTCGCTAGCCTTCCGGCTGATCTACACAAACGGGGAGGAATCGCCCTACGGCGGCATCCCGTTCTGGATGGGTGATTCCCGCGGCCGCTGGGAGGAAGACGCGCTCGTCGTCGAGGTCTCCGACCACAACGATCGGACCTGGTTCGATATGTCGGGAAACTTTCACAGCGAACAGTTGTCGCTGGTCGAGCGGTACACGATGCTCGATCCCGATACGATCGAATACGAAGTGACCGTCGAGGATCCGGAGGTGTTCACGAGACCTTGGACGATGCGCATGCCCCTCCATCGACATACGGAGATGGACCGGCTTCTTGAGTACCACTGTCAGGCGGAGAAGGAAGAGTTCAACGGCGCGTTCGAACGTTCGGAGCGCACCTGGTACCCGGGGATTGACGAATGAGGTTGGGGGGCGGGATCGAGGGAGGAGTCGAATGAGCAGAGGATTCTTCGTCGTTTTGGCTGTGATCCTGGCGATTCCCGC
>CAZTTI010000533.1:0-3722 GCA_964615925.1 uncultured Solibacteraceae bacterium | reverse complement strand
GAGATCCTGGAGTTGACGGCGTTTTTCGAGGACATCATGAGTGCGCCGCGCGAGGGCCGCGTGCTCTCGAGCCACTTCGAACTGATGGTACAGGGCGCCAACAGCGACGAGTAGATTCGGATTCGGGGACAGTGAGCAATTTCCCCTGGAAATTGCTCACTGTCCCCGATTACTGTCCCCGATTACGGCATCTCGCAGGTGAAGTTCGCCGCGTCATTCGTCGATCCGACGCCGGTGTACGTGGCCACCGTGGGGTAGGCGCAGACCGGGCGCGTCATGTCCACCGTCGCTCCCGATACCCGGATGGCCTGGACCGAAGCCGGCGCCTCGTTGGTTTCGCGCCATCGCTCGAGAGCGGAGAGCCAATCCAGTTGATTCGGCCCGTCCCCTCCCCGGCAATGGTTCATCCCCGGCACCATGAACAGCCGCATCCACTCGTCCTGATCGTCTCCCATCGTGGCTAAGACCGCGTTGTAGTAGTTGACGGTGTTCTCGGCGGAGATCAGCTGGTCGTTCCAGCCGTGGTACAGGAGGAGCTTGCCGCCCCGCTCCCGGAATTCTGAAAGGTCGGTTCCCATCGCGTTGATGTATCCGCCGTTCTCCATGGCGAGGGCGAGGTCTTCCTCGAGGTCGAACGTCCGCCAGTCCCACTCGGCGTCTTCGCGGCCGACGTAGCGGAACGAATCGACGGCGATACCGATGGGCTCGGTGATGTTGGTGTGGACCCAGCCGTCCTCGCCGCCCATCGGAAATCCCGGAAAGATGAGATCGCCGTTGGACCGGACGGTATCGGAGTAGCTGATTTCGATTGTGGAGATCTGTTCGGGCGTCAGGCCCGACAGGGAAGACACGTCGAACGTGCAGGCCCGGGGGTCGGTCAGCAGACCGTCGACGACGCCGTCGACTGCGTCACACGCGTTGATGACCGCGTCTTTCACCAGGGACAGTTCTTCGCTCGTCACCTTGTTGGCTTCGTTCGAGGTGACGTGCAATCCGCGGCGGAGGTCGCTGGCGTGGAGGTAAATGTGGGGGTTGGCCGGGGCACCCGCGATGACGGCGTCGAAGTCTTCCGGATAGCGCTGGACCGCCATCAGTCCCTGGCGCCCGCCGGTCGAACACCCCACGTAGTAGGAAAGTTCGGCCGCCTGTCCATAGAAGGATTGAATCATCGCCTTCGACTGGATCGTCATCTCGTGCATCGCCCGGTAGGCGAAGTCCACGAGCTTTTCAGGGTGCCCGAGTGCAAACGAACCGCTTCCGCCTTCATGGCCTGTATCGTTCGAAGCGACGGCGTAACCCTCCGCCAGGCCGCCGGCCATCGCGGCGAAGGAAATCGATCCCGCCCATCCGCCGTTACCGACCGCGAGAAACTTGCCGTTCCAGCGCGACGGCTCCGGCATCCACAGTTCCATCTCGATGTGCGAGTCCGAGGACGGCGCCAGGACGGCGTGGACGCTGCAGTGGGCGGGAAGCATCGGCCCCTGCCCGCCTCCGCGGCCCCCGGCCTGGTACGGGCCCGGGGCGACGATCCCGGCTTCGGTGATGGTCGTTGACGGCAGCGAAAGCGATTGAATGTTCTCGCAGGCCGTCTGCTGGAACGCCGCCAGTAAGGCGGTCAAAGCCAATGCGGTACCCATGATGGAATTGTCCTCCGCGGTAAGGGACTAACGGAGCGAAGCTATCACAATCGGGGCAGGAATGTGCAAACGTTCACGGTCTCCGCGCCGGTTCCCTCAATCCCAACCGGAACCCGCATCGGCGGGCATGATCTCCATGAAAGCTTCCACCGCGTGGATCTGTCCGTCGTAGACTTTGAACGCTTCCCATACGATGAGGGCGTTGCCCTCGCCATACGATCCGGTGTCACCGAAGTTCATCCGGAGCAGGACGATGCCCAGTTCCTCGTCGACGGCCTTGACCTCCGAGGTCAGGTCCGGGTGTTCGATGATCGATTGCGTCTTGATGTCTTCGCAGCCGCCGCGGGCACAGCCCGGTCCGGCCATCCGGCCGCCGTTCTCCTCCCGGTAGGCATCGGGCGCGAACGGGGCGTCCGCGGCGACGAAGTCTCCGATGGTCAGGCCCTCCGGATAATAGTTCGCGATGCGGATGGCTTCCTCGCGCGGCTCGCGCTCGGCATCGGACAGAGGGCGGTTCATGACCTCGCTGGTTTCGTCGAGCGCTTCGATGTTGAAGAGGATGCCTTCTTCTCGCGACCTGGTGACGACGGTTTCGATCTCGGCGATCTCGCGCCCATTGATTCCCAACCGGATCATCAGCATGACGGGGACGCCGCCTTCTTCGACGACGACCTGGGATGCGGCCGTCTGCCCGCGAACATCGAGGATGTCCTGACGGTAATTCCGGACGCCGATCGTGTTTTCCCAGAGTCCCTGGCCGAGGCCCATTTCGACGGTGTCTTCGGTGAAGCGGACGTTTCCGGCCAACGGCAGCGACGACGGATCGTTGGCGACGAGGGCGTCCAGGTACTGATCGATCATTCCGCGAAGACACGCGCGATCGCACGATTGCGCGCGTGCGCCGGTCGCGGCGATCAGGAGACAACCGGTGACCAGGGCAATTCGTCTCGTTTTGTGGCCGAACACAGGCCCGTATGAGACCACAACTCGAGGAGACTTGCCAGAAACGTCAACCGAGCAGCTCTTCGACCTTGAAGAGGACGTCGGGGAACGCGGCGATCGATACGTCCTCTCCGCGGCGGAACGCGCGGACACTCCCGTATCCTTCCGGGGATGGATCCCGGTAGACGAGAACGAGGTCGTTCTGGAGGTCTTCGATCCAGAGCTCGGAAACGCCGGCCCGCGCATAAAGCGGTGCCTTCCGGTTCCGGTCGTACTGAATCGTGGAATCCGAGATTTCGACGGCCAGGATCGTGTGCCCGGCCGAGAGGCGATCGGTGGCGTAAAAGTCCTCTCTGGGAGGTGCCAACAGGAGGTCCGGCTGGGGTTCGGTGATGTGGCTCAGGACGACGGGATTCTGGACGCTGACCATCGCACGGTCGGCGAGGCGTCTCTGGAAAAGCGCGGTCGCCCGGTTCACACATGCGATATGCCGCGTGCCGACGGGGCTCATCTCGACGATCTCGCCTTCGATGAGCTCCAGGCGGGCTTCCGGATGGAACACTCCGGCGTCGCCCATCCGGTGATACTCGTCGATCGTGAACCGTTTGGTATGGACTTCGGCTTCCATGAATTCTCCCAAGAATAGCGCATCGCCCTTCCTGCCGCACGAACTGCAACGGGAGTTCCACGCTAAACGTCTGAATCTCCGTTCAAGTTTCGTCGATCCAGCGAGGGAAGGATCGTCAAAGTCCCGAGATTCGAAGACTGTCCCTTCTGTGTCATATTGGAGTCTTGGAGAATTTTTCGTGACCACGACCACCGAACGCATCTTCAACTTTTCCGCCGGTCCTTCGATCCTCCCCGTACCCGTTCTCGATCGGGTCCGGGAAGAGATCGTCTCGCTTCCCGGAGTTGGGATGTCGGTTCTCGAGATCAGCCACCGGTCGACGCATTTCGACCGGATCTTCGATCACGCCGTCTCCGGGCTACGCGAGCTTCTGGGCCTCGGCGACGACTACAAGATCCTCCTCCTCCAGGGCGGCGCGAGCCTGCAATTTTCCATGGTCCCGATGAACCTGCTTGCATCCGGCCGGACGGTCGATTACGTCGATACCGGATCCTGGTCGAAGAAGGCGACCGCCG
>CAZTTI010000532.1:0-3013 GCA_964615925.1 uncultured Solibacteraceae bacterium | reverse complement strand
CGGGCCGGTGAATGGACTCGAACGCGCGCCCGATGTCCGGGATGGCATGGCGTTCGCGCAACGCCGGGGGCAACGGGTCCTCCAGTGCCGCGTCCAGATGATCCAGCGCCGAACCGACGATGGCCCGGATCTGCCGGCTCGTGATTCCGGCCACCTCCTCGTATATGGGAACGGCGCGGCCGGCCGAATCGGGTTCACCGGCTTCGTCCGAGGAGATGACCTCGAACTCGGGATTGAAAAGCACGACGCCGTGGCTGTACCGGTCGACCTCGGGACTGCCGGTGAATACGGCCCGGACCCCGGGCCGGAAGATCGCGCGGCGATAGAGCGGGCCGCCGTTGAACCACTTTGCATGGACCATGCGCTCGTCGTCGGTCAGGGCCACGTCCAGAATCTTTCCGCGCGACCGCGTCGGCACGAGCCGCACGGCCTTGACCGTTGCGACGATGGTCGACCGATTCCCGGGCCGGAGTTCGTCGAACCCGGCAATGTGGCTCCGATCATCGTACCGGCGCGGGAAGTGGAACAGGAGCTCACGAACGGAGTGGATGCCGCGACGCTTGAGCAGGGACGCGCGCTTCGGACCGACGCCTTTGACGAACTGGACTTCGGTGTCGAGATTGAGCATGTCTTCAGCGCGGGCTCGCGCTTTCGATCACTTCTCCGACGGCTGCATCCGCGACTTCCACTGCAGGAACTCCTTGGTGAACATTCCGATGTCCCCGTCGAGGACGCGATCGACGTCTCCCACTTCCACCTTCGTCCGATGGTCCTTGACCATGCGGTACGGAGCCAATACGTAAGACCGGATCTGACTTCCCCACGAGATGTCCATCTTACTGTCCTCGACGGCGCGCGCCGCGGCGCGCTTCTTCTCCATCTCGAGCTCGTAGAGGCGGGCGCGCAGGATCTTCATCGCCGAGGCCCGATTCTTGTGTTGGGATCGCTCGTTCTGGCACTGCACAACCGTCCCGGTCGGAATATGGGTGATCCTGACGGCAGAGTCGGTGACGTTCACGTGTTGTCCTCCCGCTCCGCTGGAACGGTAGGTATCGACGCGAAGATCCTTGTCGTCGATCTCGACCTCGACGTCATCGTCCACCTCCGGATAGACCGATACCGAGGCGAACGACGTATGCCGCCGGCTCGCGGAATCGAATGGAGAAATCCTCACGAGCCGATGAACGCCGGTCTCCGAACTCAGATACCCGTACGCATAATCGCCGGTGACGGTGAAAGTGGCCGACTTCAGGCCCGCCTCGTCTCCGTCCAGATAATCGAGGACCTCGGTCTTGTATCTTTCCTTTTCCGCCCACCTCATGTACATCCGGAACAACATCTCGGCCCAGTCCTGCGCCTCGGTACCGCCGGCTCCCGGATGGATGGTCACGATCGCATTCCGCCGGTCGTTCTCCCCCCCCAACAACATCTGGAACTCGACGCGTTCGAGCAGCGATGAGAGTTTCGCAACCAACTCGGAGAGCTCCGCGTCGACCGATTCACCCTCGCTGCCCAGTTCGACCAGCGTTTCGCCGTCCTCGACGAGTCGCTCGATCTCGGTGTCGATCTCGACCCCCTCCTCGAGTCTCGCTTTCTGGCGCAACGTCTCGCTCGACTTCTCGCCGGAAGTCCAGAAGTCCGGCGCGGAGATCACCTTGTCGAGTTCGTCGATCTTTCGGAGCTTGGCCGAGCGGTCAAAGATACCTCCGGAACTCGACGCTGCGGTCTTTCAAGGCTTCGAACTGGTCCAGCAACTCATCGTTCATGGTCGATCATCCTTCGTTCAATCAGGCACTCTGCCGGGGAGATACGGATCCCACTCCTTCCGTCGCGTCGGAAGCAGCACGAATCCGAGCGTCACGGCGGCCATCAGGTAGGAGAAGACGTCTCCGAAGCGAACATAGAAGGTCCGGTCGGACCGGTAACGGGCGACTCCGTCGAGTACGGTGCGTTCGCCAAGCCGCGTGTTGACGACGACGTTCCCGTAAGGGTCGATGATGGCCGAAATCCCCGTATTGGCGGCCCGGACAATATAGCGCCGGTTCTCGGTCGCGCGTACCGTGGACATGCGAAGGTGCTGATACGGCGCGGACGTCTCGCCGAACCAGCCGTCGTTGGTGATGTTGACGATGACCTCGGCACCCCGGCGCGTGAACTGTCGGACCAGGCCCGGGAAGACGTCCTCGTAACAGATCGTCGTCGCGATGCGACGGCCGTTGAGTTCGCTCACCGTATACGACGATCCCGGAGCGAAATCGCCCACGTTGCGCACCATCGACTCCGCGAAGAACAGAATGCGCCGGAACGGGACATATTCTCCGAACGGCACCAGGTGAATCTTGTCGTACCGGGAGACCTGACGGCCGCTTGGGTCCACGATCCCCGCGCTGTTGGACGGCAGATCTCCGATCGCGTCTATATCGCCGGACAACCGCGGCGCATCCACTCGGCGTGCCATCGCGGATGCCCGCGAAGCCAAAAACGACCCGTTGGAGAGGTAAAACGGCGCGGGCGTTTCCGGCCAGACCACGAGGTCAAAGTCTTCGGCCCGGCTGGTCGTCAGCCTTTCGAGCTCGTCCAGAAGACGGGTCCTGTCGGCCGGCAGCCAGGATTGATCGAGATCGATGTTGGTCTGAACGATGCGAACCGGCATCGCTTCGCCTTCGCTCGAACCGCCTGGCGCCGGGATCACATAAGCCGCCACGACGACGGCGAGCGCAAGCGCCATCGGCCGTCCGTCCCGCGCGCGGAGGCCGTACGTCACGAGAGACGCGACCGCCACCACGATGAACGAGAGGCCGTAGATGCCGGTGAACGTCACCACCTGCCGGATTCCTCCGAAAGGGACGAGCGCGTATCCGATCAACATCCAGGGAAAGCCGCCGAATATCAAATGTGTCTGGACGAGTTCCACCCCAACCCAGGTCGGCGCGGCCAGGAGGACTCCAGCGTTTCCGAAACGGGCCGCATGGAACCGCATGAGGGCCCCGAACAAGGCCGTGTGCATGGCGAG
>CAZTTI010000531.1:0-3775 GCA_964615925.1 uncultured Solibacteraceae bacterium | reverse complement strand
ATGAGCACACCCGGCACCCGCACGGAAACCGACAGCATGGGGGAGATCGAAGTTCCCTCCGATCGTTACTATGGCGCGCAGACGGCGCGTTCGCTCGTCCATTTCGACATCGGCACGGAGACGATGCCCCGCGAGATGATCCGCGCCATCGGAATCCTGAAGAAGGCTTCGGCGCTCGTGAACCAGGAGCTCGGAAAGCTGCCGCCCGAGAAGGCCGCCCTCATCGTTCGGGCGGCCGACGAGGTCATTTCCGGAAGGCTCGACGATCACTTCCCTCTTCGCGTCTGGCAGACGGGGTCGGGGACCCAGACCAACATGAACGGGAACGAGGTGATCTCCAACCGTGCGATCGAGCTGGCCGGCGGCGTCCTGGGATCGAAGAAGCCCATCCATCCCAACGACGACGTCAACATGGGGCAGTCGTCGAACGACACGTTTCCCACCGCCATGCACATCGCGGCGGCCGAGGAGATCCACCGCCGCCTCGTTCCGATGGTGACCCGCCTGCGGGACACACTGGCCGCAAAGGCCGAGGCGTTCTCCGGAGTGATCAAGATCGGGCGGACGCACCTGATGGATGCCGTCCCGCTCACGCTCGGGCAGGAGTTCTCCGGCTACGTCGCGCAGTTGACGAAAGGCCTGGACCGGATCGACCGCGCCTTGCCGGGTCTCTACGAACTGGCCCTGGGCGGGACGGCCGTCGGAACCGGTCTGAACTCGCATCCCGAGTTTGCCGGCCTTTCTGCGGCGCGGATCGCCGAGCTCACCGGGTTGGGGTTCGTGAGCGCTCCGAACAAGTTCGAGGCGCTGGCGGCGCACGACGCCATCGTGGAGATGAGCGGGGCGCTCAAGACGCTGGCCTGTTCGCTCATGAAGATCGCCAACGACGTCCGGTGGCTGGCGTCGGGTCCGCGTTGCGGCCTGGGCGAGATCACGATTCCGGCCAACGAGCCCGGCAGCTCCATCATGCCGGGGAAGGTGAACCCCACGCAGTCGGAGGCGATGACGATGGTGGCGGCCCAGGTGATCGGGAACGATACGACGATCGGCGTGGCCGGGGCGTCGGGGAACTTCGAGCTGAACGTCTTCAAGCCCGTGATGATCCACAACCTCCTGCAATCGATCCGGCTGCTGGCCGACGCGTCGGAAGCCTTCGAGGAGCATTGCGCCCGCGGGATCGAGCCGAATCCGGACCGGATCCAGAAGTTCCTGGACGAGTCCCTCATGCTGGTGACGGCGCTCGCCCCGCACATCGGCTACGACAACGCCGCGAAGGTGGCCAAGCAGGCGTACACGGAGAACACCACGCTGAGGAACGCGGCCGAGGCGCTGGGGTTTCTTTCCGGGGAAGACTTCGACCGGCTGGTCCGGCCCGAGGACATGCTGGCACCGAAGGAGTGAACGTTCGGAATTGATGACGGTACGGCAGGCATCAACGGTGTCGGTCCTAGAGAAGGTTTGCGGACGAGGTCAATCGTTCGGCGTCGCTTATGGTTGTTCACGTCGTTCGGTCGCGCCGAAGACCGTATTCCACCCGGGCCGGCCACTCGCGGCCGTCCTTGCCGGGGCCGGCCGGAATGTCGGCCGTATGCCGGAACCCGAGCCGCCCGAGGACTCGGATGGAGCGGACGTTCGTCCGGACGGCGCGCGCGGTGAGATTCTCGAGGCCGAGTTCATCGAAAGCGAACCGGACCACGGCCGCGACCGCTTCGGTCGCGTAACCTTGTCCCCAATGGTCCGGGTCGAGTTCGTATCCGACGTCGGCTTCCGGGCTTTCCGGCGCGAGCCGCCGCACGCCCGAGGATCCGATCAATCGACCCGGCCGGCCGAGGACGATGGCCCATTGCCATCGCCATCGCGGCCGCTCGTCCTGCCACGCGAGAAACCGGTCGATCAGTCGGGCCGTGTCCTCCCGGGCTGCTCGGTCCCAGGGGTAGTGCTCCAGGTAGCGCGGGTCCGATTGCCACGAGTGCATGCGGTCGATGTCTTCGACCGAAAACTCGCGAAGAATGAGGCGCGGGGTCGGAATGGTCATGGTCCGGAGGCCATGGTAGCGGAATTTGGTCGTGGCCCTGGCAACCCGATCTTCGGATCTCCGGGGACGCAATCGTTGCACCCATTTCGGGCTTGCCTCGCCTCCACCCAAGCGGGTGGTTTTCTCTTGACGTCCTCCCCGGCTTGGCGCAATCTCGTCCGGTACCCAGGTATCTCAATACGCTAGGAAAGCGTGCCAGCCTACTCGGCCTCAGGTCCTTCGAGGTAGTGCCGGTGTCTTCATGGTGGCTTCGGTGGTTCACCGTGATTAAAAGGCCGCAGCAGATTTTTCAGTGCTACCGATATGTGGTGCCCTCGACGCCTCCTGAATGGACCGAAAGATTGAATGACCGAGCTATCTCGATTCGCGGTTCCTGCCGATAAAGAATACGTGGTTCGGTCCTCAGTGTGCCCACCCCGGGAGGGTTGGGCGGTTGCGTTGGACTCGAACGGCGTAAGATTTGCACCCTCAGGAGTTTGGGTGCGATGAAGGGGGAATTCGCGATGTCGAATAACGTCCTCGTGGTGGAAGACGAGCCGGATATTCTGAAGGGCCTGTCGATCAATCTCGAACGGGAAGGGTTCAACGTCCTGGCTGCCGACAACGGGAAAGACGCCGTTGAATTGGCCATGTCCCAGAACCCGGACCTGGTGCTTCTCGACATCATGTTGGGTAAGGAAAGCGGCCTGGACGTGTGCCGGGATCTGCGCAGCAAGAGTTTTCCCTCACCGATCATTTTCCTGACGGCGCGGACCGAACCGATCGACATCGTTCTTGGACTGGAACTCGGCGCCGACGACTACGTGACCAAGCCGTTCAACGTCCGGGAGTTGGTCGCCCGGATCCGCGCCCGGCTGCGCGGCGCCCGTGAGCTTCCGAAAACCGCGCCGGACCAGTACCGCATCGGATCCCTCCTGCTCGACTTCGCGCATTGCCGTGCCGAGGGGAACGGGAAGACGATCGAGTTCACCGCCCGCGAGATGGGCGTGCTCCGGCTGCTGGTGGCTCATCGAAACGAACTGGTCACGCGCGACCAGATGCTCAACGAAGTGTGGGGATACGACGAGTTCCCCACAACGCGCACCATCGACACGCACATCCTGAAGCTGCGCCAGAAGATCGAAGAAGATCCCTCGCACCCGAAGCACATTCTTTCGGTGTACGGGAGCGGGTACAAGTTTGTGGATTGACGGCATCCGCCGGCGATCGCGGGGCGGTGGCCGGCAGGACGAACGCCAGGAGTTTGGATCGTTGAAAGCAGGACCGAATCCGGGTCCGGAACGGCACGCGTGGTTCCGCCCCATCCAGCGGCGCCTGCACCTGCCTCCGTTCGAGATCCTTCTCGCCTGGTTCCTGATGTTGGGGTCCGTTTTTGCGCTCTACTACTGGAACTTCCGCGCGGTCAGCAATATCCATGCCGCGGCCGTGGCCGTCAACGCAGCGGGAATCGCGCGGTGGGAGCAGGTTCTCAAGCGAGAGTTGGATCAGCGTGTTTGGGAACAGGCGTACGAAGCGCTCTTCGATCCAGACCTGATCGCCTCGATCGATTCCGGCCGCGGGCTCGCCGGCCTTTCCGAGTCGTTCTTCGAGAACCACCCAGTAGCGTGGCAGATCGTTCTCGTCGACGACGGGGATGTATCGTCGTCATCGGCCCCGGCCTCGCCAGACCCGGATTCCGATATCTTTGATACGGATCGCGTCGCGTCGATCCTCTGGGACACGCTTCGGGGTCTCCGTTCC
>CAZTTI010000530.1:0-4544 GCA_964615925.1 uncultured Solibacteraceae bacterium | reverse complement strand
ACGATGTCCGACATCCTGACGCTGGCCCGCACCGAGGCCATGTTGTTCAAGTGGGGGTCGGGCACGGGGAGCAACCTTTCCCCGATCCGCTCCTCGGTCGAGCATCTCTCCGGCGGCGGGATCGCTTCCGGCCCGGTGTCCTTCATGAAAGGATTCGATGCGTTCGCCGGCGTCATCAAGTCGGGCGGCAAGACGCGACGCGCGGCGAAGATGGTCATCCTCAACGTCGATCACCCCGACATCATCGAGTTCATCAACTGCAAGGCCAACGAAGAGAAGAAAGCCTGGGTCCTGCTCGAGAACGGTTACGCGGGCGGCGTCGACGGCGAGGCCTACTCGTCCATCTTCTTCCAGAACGCCAATCATAGCGTGCGCGTCACCGACCCGTTCATGGAAGCCGTCGCCCAGGACGGCCAATGGACGACACACGCCGTGACCACCGGCGAGAGAGTGAACACCTACTCGGCCCGCGAGATGATGGCCATGATCGCCGAGTCGGCCCACATCTGCGGGGATCCGGGCGTCCAGTACGATTCGACGATCAACCGGTGGCATACCTGCAAGAACACGGCCAGGATCAACGCCTCCAATCCGTGTTCGGAATACATGTTCCTGGACGATTCGGCCTGCAATCTGGCGTCGCTGAACCTCATGAAGTTCCGGCGGACCAACGGGGCGTTCGACGTGGAAGCGTTCCGGAAAGCCGTGGCGGTGACGATCACGGCCCAGGAAATCATCGTGGACAACGCCGGGTACCCCACCGACAAGATCGCGCGGAACTCCCATGACTACCGGCCCCTCGGACTCGGTTACGCGAACCTGGGGGCCCTGCTGATGTCGCTCGGGATTCCCTACGACAGCGACGAGGGCCGGGACTATGCCGCGGCCGTCACCGCGATCATGACGGGTCAGGCGTACCTGACCTCATCGGAGATCGCCGGGAACATCGGACCGTTTGCCGGATACGCCAGAAACGAAGAGCCGTTCCTCGATGTGATGCGGATGCACCGGGATTCGGTCAAGAGCATCAACCGGCGAAACATCCCCGAGGGCCTTTACGAATCCGCGTGGGATGTGTGGTCCCAGGCCGTGGAGTGCGGCGAGCGCAACGGATACCGGAACGCGCAGGCTTCGGTGCTTGCGCCGACGGGGACCATCGGATTCATGATGGATTGCGACACGACCGGGGTCGAGCCCGACCTGGCCCTGGTCAAGTACAAGCGCCTGGTCGGCGGGGGGACGCTCAAGATCGTCAACAACACCGTACCGATGGCGCTCCAACGCCTCGGGTACGACGATCCGACGGTCAAGGCCATCGTGCGGCATATCGACGAGAACGGGACCATCGAAGGCGCGCCGGGGTTGTCCGCGGATCATCTGCCCGTTTTCGACTGCGCGTTCCGCCCGTCGAAAGGGAAGCGGTCGATCCATTACAAGGGGCATCTGAAGATGATGGGGGCCGTGCAACCCTTCATCTCGGGCGCGATCTCGAAAACCGTCAACCTTCCCAACGAGGTGACCAAGGAAGAGATCGCCGAGACCTACATCGAAGGCTGGCGCCTGGGGCTGAAAGCCGTGGCAATCTACCGTGACGGATCGAAGCGGACGCAGCCGCTGTCGACCGCGAGCGAGGAGGCGGGCCCGGGAAAGGAGGCCGTCGCCGAATCCCCGCGTCCGGTGCGCCGTCACCTTCCGGTGGAACGGAGCGCGATTACGCACAAGTTCTCGGTCGCGGGTCACGAGGGGTACCTCACCGTCGGCATGTACGAAGACCAGACCCCGGGCGAAATCTTCATCGTGATGGCGAAGGAGGGGTCGACGTTGTCGGGCGCGATGGACAGCTTCGCGACCTCCTGCTCGATGGCGCTCCAGTACGGTGTGCCGCTCCAGGTGCTCGTCGATAAGTTCACCCACACGCGATTCGAGCCGTCGGGTTTCACGAACAATCCACAGGTGCCGTACGCGAAGTCCATCATGGACTACATCTTCAAGTATCTGGCCTCCCGCTTCCTGACGCGGGAAGAAGCCGCGGCCGCCGGTGTGCAGGTCGATGCCTCGCCGCTGGCGCAGTTGCCCCTGACCCCGCGCGCGCTTCGGCCCGTGCCCGGCGCGCCGCTCGCGGCGGCACCGGGCGATTCGGCTTCACCACAGCCCGCGAGTCGAGCGGGCGCTTTGGTCGACATCGAAGACCGCGACGCTCCGGCGTGTTTCGACTGCGGCTCGTTGATGGTGCGGAACGGCTCCTGTTACAAGTGCATGAACTGCGGAGCGACTTCTGGTTGCAGCTAGTTCAGTCTTCCCGGCGGCGCTCCCCTTCCTCTTGGGGGACGCCGCCCTTCCTCCTTCGTCGGTCCTGCCCCGGTGATACTCTGACGCCATGATCGTGATGAAGTTCGGCGGAACCTCCGTCGGTTCGGTCGAAAGCATTCGGACCGCGGCCCGCGTCGTCGCCGCGCGCCGCGCGGACGATCCCGTTGTTGTCCTCTCCGCCATGGGAGGGATCACGGATCGACTTGCCTCGACCGGAGATCTGGCCGTCAGGGGCGAAACCGACGCGGTTACCGAAGGACTGGCCGGCATTCGCGAGGTTCACGAGAAGGCGATCGCCGAACTCATCTCCGACGACGCCCGGCGCCGGGTCCTCGAGGCCGAACTGGAGCCCGTATGGGAAGAGATGCAGAAGGTGTTCACCGGCGTCCTCCTGCTCCGGGAACGGAGCCCCCGGTCGCGCGATCTCATCTGGAGCTTCGGCGAGCGGCTGAGCGTGCCGATCTTCGCGGCTTTCCTGAATCACGAAGGAATCACGGCCCTGGGAATCGATGCGCGGAAGATCATCGTCACGCGCGAGGGCAGCGCGATGGCGCTCGTGGACTTCGAAGAGACCGGGCGGCGCTCCGGTATGCTCGCCGATATCGTCTCCAATGGGGACGTTCCCGTCGTGACCGGGTTCCTGTGCTCGACCCCGGAAGGCGTGACCACGACGCTCGGCCGCGGCGGGTCCGACTATACGGCCGCGGTCCTCGGCCATGTGCTCCGCGTGGAAGAGATCGAGATCTGGACCGATGTTGACGGGGTGATGACGGCCGACCCGCGGATCGTGGCCGGCGCCCGCGTCCTCGCGGAAATTTCCTACAAGGAAGCCGCCGAGATGTCTTATTTCGGAGCGAAGGTCCTGCACCCGAAGACCATCCTTCCGGCGGCCGACCTCGGGATTCCGATCCGCATCCGCAACACGTTTGCCCCGGAACTGTCCGGAACCCTCATCACCCGGGAGTCGCCGCCAAGTCGCCAGGGCGTCAAGACCGTCACTTCCATCCGGGACCTCTCCCTCGTGTCGATCGAAGGCAGTGGGATGATCGGGGTTCCCGGAACGGCCCAGCGCGCATTCGGCTCGATTGCGGCGCTCGGGATCAACGTCCTCATGTTCTCGCAGGGTTCTTCGGAGCAGCACATTTCGCTCGTCGTCAACCGGGCCGACAGCCGCGGAACCGTCCGGGCCCTGCGCGCCGAGTTCGAGCCGGAGATCGAGAAGCGGCAGATCGACCGGATCAACGAGATCCGGGAGATCGCCGTGGTGGCTCTCGTCGGGGAAGGAATGCGGTCGATCCCGGGCGTCGCGGCCCGGACCTTCGGCGTCATCGGAGAGACCCGGGTGAACGTCTTGATGATTGCCCAGGGGTCGTCGGAGCTGAACCTCTCGCTGGTGGTCGAAGAGAAGGACGTGGCCGAAGCGGTGCGCTCCATCCACGCCGCGTTCGAACTCGGAACCGAATGAACCGGCCTCAGGCGGCTTCTTCCTTCTCGCCGCTTGCAAACAGCAGACCGCGCCTGTAAGCCACCAGCTCCGACTTCTGCACGTTCTTGCGCATGATTTCCGAGAGCGCGAGCTTCGGATCGTCGATCAGTGCCGCGAGCGCTTCGATCTCCTTGTCGATCCGCTCGATCTCGCCGGCGAGAGCGCCGCCGGAAATTGCTGCCGCGGCCGCCGGCTTCGGAGATCCTTTTTTCCCCTTGTCCGAGGAGGCTTCCGCATTCTTCAAGGCGGACTCGAGCCGGGCCTTTTCCGACTCCGATTCGTCCCGCATCGCATCGAGCTCTTGTTGTGCGCGGGCCATGGCGTCTGCATGTTCGCACGTCATCACTTCGATCCGGGCTTCGGCGTCGGCGAGCTTGTCGAGCAGCTCCTTGCGCACGGCCTCGAACTCGCCCGGGTCGATCTTTTCGGCCATGGCGGTCGCGGAGGCTTCGAGCTGCTCGAGCTTTGAGGCGAGATCCTCGGCCCGTCGTTCGGCTTCGTCTCGCGCTTCTTCCGATTCCGTGTTCTTCGCCGTCAGATCGGCGATCTGCTTCTCGAAAGCCTCGCGGTCGCTGGCCGCGGCTTCGGTGGCCGATTGCCGGTCCGCTTCGAGTTCGGCCACTTTCTGTTCGAGGGCTTGCCTCTGGCCATGGGCCTGGTCGCGGAGCCGGGCCAGTTCCTCGCGAACGCTTGAAAGCTCCTGTCCCATGCTCTCGCGATCGCCGTCGGCGTCGGACCGGGCCAGAGC
>CAZTTI010000529.1:0-5633 GCA_964615925.1 uncultured Solibacteraceae bacterium | reverse complement strand
GCCGGCATGAAAACCTTCATCGCCGTGGTGGCCGGGTTCCTGCTGACGGCGTGCGCTGGATCCGGGCCGTCGGAGGGCTTCGTCGACACCGGCGAAGTCCGCATCCACTACGTCGAATGGGGTGATCCGGCGAACGCGCCGATGGTCCTGCTCCACGGTATCGGGCGCAACGCGTGGACGTTTGAACAGGTGGCCGGATACTTCGCGGACGACCACCGCGTGATCGCGATCGACATGCGGGGTCATGGGGATTCGGACTGGGCGCCGGACGGAGCGTACACCGTCGAGGATTACACCGGAGACCTCTTCCGGTTCGTTGCCGCGCTCGAACTCGCTCCCGTGATCGTCTGGGGCAATTCGACCGGCGGGCGCGTGGCGCAGATGTTCGCGGGACAATATCCCGATCGCGTCGCCGCGGCCATCATCGAGGATGTCGGTCCCGAACGGCCCCGGTCGATTGCGAACCGGCTGGCCGTTCAGGTGGAACGCGAGGACGCGGAGGGTTGGGAGTCGGTCGATGGCCTGATCGCGGAACTGGTCGAATCGAATCCGCGAACCGAGCGCGCAGTCATCGAAGCCTGGGCCCGAACCGGCGCCCGTGAACTCGAAGACGGCCGCATCATCTGGAAACGGGACCCGGCGATCGCCAACGATTTCGTTCCATTGCAACACTGGAACGTCGTCCGGGAGATTACCGCGCCCATCATCTATATCCTCGGTGGCAGCAGCACGATCGTGCCTTCCGAAACGCAACGCGAACTTGAGCGCGTGCTTCCCCAGGTTCAGATCGTGACGATACCGGGCCTCGGCCACTACCCGAGCCAGGAGGAACCCGGAGCCTTCGTCGAGATCGTCGAGCGGTTTCTCGATCAGTCCAGCGTTTTTGCGATCCGGAACCCGAGGTAGTTGCGTCCCCGCTCCGTCGCCCAATACGGCGCGCCGCGCCGGGCCGACCGTTGCATGTACGGGTTGCTCAGGAACGTTCCGTCACGGAAGACGCGGTGCGCGCAATCGCCAGACTTGTTCGCGGTGCCGTCGATCGGCGCGTTCGCGTAGTCGGCCTCGTAGCAGTCCTCGACCCATTCGAACAAATTCCCGTGCATGTCGTGGAGACCGAACGGATTGGCCGGAAACGACGCCACCGGTGCCGGCTCGTCGACCCAGATGTCGGCGCCTTCGGCGCGTCCGCCCAGCCCCGGGCCTTCGATCCCGAAGTTGCCGTAGTTGTGGTCGAGCTGGGCGCCCCAGGGATACGGCGTCGTCGTGCCGCCGCGCGACGCGTATTCCCATTCGGCTTCCGACGGCAACCGGTAGGCGTCGTCCTCGCCCGTCTTCCAGTTCAGCCAGCCGACGAAGTTCTGCGCGTCGTACCAGCTCACGCCGACGACGGGCCGCGTCCCGCGTCCCCAGTCGACGAAGTCCGGGTTCGGTTCGCCGCTGGGAAGCGTCGTCAACGCGCGCTCGACCGCGATCCCGTCGCACCAGGTGTCCCGCACGCAGGCTTCCCACTGGTTCCACGTCACCTCGGTCCGGCCCATGGCGAACGCGCGCTCGATCGTCACCCAGTGCTGGGACTCGTTCTCGCGCCGATCCGCTTCGTCTTCGGGCGATCCCATCAGGAAAGAGCCAGGAGGAACGACCACCATCTCCGGGCAGTTCCGGCATTCCTGGAACGCCGTGCCCGGGTCGCGGGATTGGGCCACCGCGAAGAGCGCCACCAGACTGAGAAGCCCGTATCGGATCATGGAATCTCCTGTTCGGTCAGTTCTCCGCCATCAGTCGTCCGAGCGGGTCTTTCACCGCTTCGGCCCACCGCCGGTACCCTTCCGTCGAAGGATGCAGGCCGTCCGACATCACGCTGGCCGGGATGTTGCCGTTCGCGTCGAGGAAGACGTCGCCGATGTCGAGATAGTGGACGGTCTCGCCGTCGTGCAACCGGGAGATGATGTCGTTGATTTCCCCAATCTGATCCCGCACGGGGTCGTTGGCCGCGCTCCGCGGGAAGACGCCCAGGAGCAGGATCTTCGCATCGGGGAAGCTCGACCGGAGCTTCAGAACGATGGCGCCGACGCCTTCGGCGATCTCGGCCGCCGTGTTCACCCGCGTGTTGTTCGTCCCGATCATCAACATGATGGCCCGAGGACTGAAACCATCGCCTTCGCCGTTCTCGAGCCGATACAACACGCCCTGGGTCGTGTCCCCGGCGATCCCGAAGTTCGCGATCTTCCACTCGCCGAAATACTCCTCGAGCACGCTCGCGCCCGCGAAAGCGCCTTCGGTGTTCCGCCAGAAGTCCGTGATCGAATCCCCCATCAACAACAACTCGATATCGCCCGCGCGGGCCACGGCCCGGTTCTGCTGGTGCTTCTCCTCGAAGCGCGGCGAGAGGCCGGGGATGAGGGCCGTGTTGGGCGGGGGTGGGGTGACCTCGAGCAGGCCCGGGTAGCGCGCGACGATGGCGCCCACTTCGGCGTTGGATTGGAGGAAGGAGTCCAGGCTTTCGCGAACGGCGTCGATCTCGGCTTCGGCTGGCCGGGGAATCTCGACCGCTTCCGGCACGGGGGCGGGCATGACTCCGGGCTGTGCCACGGCGGCCGTTGCGGTCAACGTGAGCAGGATACCAAGCGCCGCGACCATGCGGCACCGAATGACATCGATCAGTTGGTTCATTGGGTTGATCCTCGTCGCCGGAAAGAAAACGATTTGGATTTTTCCGGGCTCATTGAATTTTCCTGCGACTCGACAGGTGCAGACATTGTACGCCGGGAAATCCGGGGACGGGAAAGAGACTATCAAGCCCACCTCCGAGGCGCCGGTTATGGGCCCGTCCTCTAGAGAAGGGGAGCGACGCGCCCATACCGACCCACTTTCAACGACCTCGGCCGAAGGGCGGTTGGCCGACGTCCTCGATCAACCAGATGTCGCCCAGGAGCGTGAGGATATAGGCATCGTTGCCGATGAACTCCATGGAAGCCGGCAGGTTGAGTTCATCCACGATCAGCGACAGCGTGCCGTCACTGTTGAGCTCGAACAGGGCGCCGGTGCCCGGAAGCGCGGGCGAACCCGGAAAATCGCCATTCCATTCGCCCTGGGAGAGAACGTAGAGGCTGCGCCCGCGCCCGAACTCCACGTCGACGGCCAACATCGCACCCGAAGCGAGTTCGGTTGCCGCCGAACTCCCGGTGAAGGTCACCACCTTGCCGTCTTCGGGAAGATGGGGCGCCGGACCTGCTTCGGCCATGTAGATATCCCTCCCCCGGACCTCCAGCCCGGTCGGGACGATGTTGCCAAACGCTTTGAATTCCGAAACGTCGCCGTCGAGGCGGACCTCGAGGACCCTGTTGTGGTGGCCGTCGGCGACCAGGAAGCCGCCGCGGTAGGTCTCTATGGAGTACTGGACACCGGTGGGCAGGTCGAATGGTGTGGCTGGAGGATTGGCCAGGGCGAAGCCGCCGATGTCGGCGATCGGGGTGAAGCTGGCTGGCCCGTCCATCCTGTAGACGCCCGTCACTTCAGTGCCGCCGAGGGTTGGATCGACCAACGTGACGATGACGTATGCGACGCCATCCAGGAACGCGAGGTCCATCGCCCCACCGAAACCAACCCACGGCAGCGGGGTCGGCAGCCCCGAGGCGAACAGGGACGTGTCCCCGGTGTGGGGATCGATTCGGGCAATGAAACCCACGGCGGCTTCCGTGGCGTACAACGCGCCGTCCGGGCCGACCGTGCTGCCCAATGCGCCTCGCAAACCGCTTGCCAACTGGGCGCTCGAGGTCATCGGAAAGGCCGCCAGCAGGATGACGATGGCCAACAACTTGGCCCTGGTATTGTGAAACATGGAAAACCTCCTCCGGGGTTACAGTGGATCCGTTCGCTATGGAGCGGATCTTCAGGCCCACGGGCTTCGGGAAAAAGTGAATGGGGGTGACATCGGGGTGACATGGGGGGTGAAACGCAAGGCGCCGCTATAGAATTCGGATGACACACTCGACCGAAACGTCATGAGCACGAGAGAAGGGAGACAACCCGAGAAGTCCGAAACCATCCGGAACCAGTTGGACCGGATCCTGACGAGCCGCGAATTCTCCCAGTCGCCGAGTGTCAGCCGTCTGCTCGGCCATCTCGTCGACGCCGCGATCCGGGGGGACACTGAGGGCCCGAAGGAATACACCCTGGGCGTGGAGGTCTTCGGAAGAGGCGACGACTTCGATCCGAAGACCGACACGATCGTCCGCGTGCAGGCCCGGCGATTGCGACAGAAGCTCGATGCCTACTACCAGACGGAAGGGAAAAACGATCCGCTGAGGATTCGCGTCCCCAAGGGGCGATACGTTGCGGATATCGAGAAGTCGTCCGATGTCGTGACCTCCGCGCTCCGTCTGCTGCGCCCGGCGCTTTCCCCGCCCGGCTCCCTCCCAGTTCCGCGAAACGTCCTCATCGGCCGCGAGGAAGTCCTCGCCAGCATCTCCGCGCTTCTGTCCGAGCCCAAGGTCCGGCTCTTGACGCTGACGGGCTCGGGCGGAAGCGGGAAAACCCGGCTCGCGCTCGAAGCGGCGCGCCAGGTGTCGGATCAGTTTCCTGGAGGAGTGTACTTCGTCGAACTCGCGTCGATCGCGGATCCCACCACCGTGGCTTCCGTCTTGGCGCAGGTCCTCGGGACACCCCGGTCCGGGCCGCGTCCACTGGCCGATGCGCTCGCCGAGCACCTGCGAAACGCTGTTTCCGCCCCGACGCTTCTGGTGCTCGATAATTTCGAGCACCTCATGTCCGAGTCGGGATTGCTCGCGTCCATCGTCGATCAATCGGCCGATCTTCACGTTCTGGTCACCAGCCGCGAGGTCCTCCACCTCTACGGAGAGAGCGAATTCCCGATCCATCCGCTTCCGGTTCCGGATGTGGATGTGGACTTCGAGGCCGCTGTCCGAAACCCGGCCGTCAGCCTGTTCGTCGAACGCGCGCGGGCGGTCCGCCCGGACTTCGTCCTGACGCCACAAAACGTATCGGCCATCGTTGCGATTTGTACGCGCCTCGACGGGCTGCCGCTCGCAATAGAGCTTGCGGCTCCTCATATTCGAATGTTCTCCCCGGAAAATCTGTCCGAGCGGCTGGAAGGCAATTTGGATCTCCTGACCAACCGGGCGAAAGACGTCCCGGAACGACAACAGACGCTCCGGAGAACGATCGCATGGAGTTACAACCTGCTCGACGAGCCCGAACGGCGGCTCCTCCGGCGACTTTCCGTCCTCGTCGGAGGTGCAACGCTGGAGAGCGCCGAGGCGGTGGCCGACACGCGGCGGGATTTGGGCGTGTCCGTCTCCGAAGGCGTTCGGTCTCTGGTCGACAAGAGCCTGATGCGTGTCGGGAGGCCGGGAATCGAGGAAGCCGAGCCCCGGTTCGTGATGACCGAGACGGTTCGCGACTTCGCCGCCGAGAAGCTGGCCGATTCCGGCGAAGAGCCGGCGACGCGAAAAGCCCTGGCCGCATACGCTCTCGTCATCGCCGAGGAAGGGAACGTCCAAACGCCAGGGACCCCGGGCCGGCAGCATTGGATGACGCTTTGCGACCGGGAACTGGACAATTTGCGGGCGGCTCTGGATTGGGTGGTCTCCAGTCGCAACAGCAACTGGGCCTTA
>CAZTTI010000528.1:0-3531 GCA_964615925.1 uncultured Solibacteraceae bacterium | reverse complement strand
CCGCTTCGCCCCCGAGGGCGCCACCGATGGCCCGCCCGAGGTCGCCGAATAGTCCGCCCCCGGTGATGCCGGCGAGCAGGTCACCCAGGCCGCCGGTGATTTTGGTGAACGTATCGGTGATCAGGATCTTGATCAGCGCCTTGCCCAAGTCCGTGAAGATGCTTTTCAGATCGAGGGAGAAGCCCTCCGCGCTGAAAATCATGTCCGCCACGCCGTCGGCAAAGTCGTCGACCACGCGTCCGACCGCCTGCGTCCAGACCTCTTCCCACCGATTGGCGGTCTCCGTCGATCGCTCGGCCGCGTCTTTGTGGGTCAGGATGGCGTGCGTGGCTTCGCCGATCCCGAGGCCCCAGAGTTCCGCCGAATCGCGGGCCCGGTCGATCTCGCTGCCCATCATGGCGATGATCTGCTCGGCCGAGTAGCCGGCTCCGGTCAGGGCAATGATCTTCTCTTCAGTCGCCCGGATCTGCTCTTCCGCCTCTTCGAAGCTCGAGGCGGCCTCTTCGACGACCTTCCGGACATTGATCAGAGGCAGGTCCTTGGGATCGATCGCCGGAGGCGGAGCGATCTCCTCGAGCGCGCCCAGCATCGGGATCAGTTCATCGTAGGCCTCCCGTGCCGCCTGAGCCGCCTCCGCGTTCCGTTCCATCTGGTCGGCGAGGTGCTTCGCCGCGAGGAACTCGATCGTGTTCGCGATGTTGGCCGCTTCTTCGGCGGCCAGGATCTGTTCCTCGAGCGCGGCGACCGTGCCGGTCACCTCGCCACCGAATTCGCGCTGCTTGTTGGCGGCTTCGAGGATGGCATCACCGTAGACACGGATCACGTCCTCGTCGGAGTACTTCGAACGAACGGTCTCCAGTTCTTCCGCCAGGGAGGACGCCGGACGGAGCGTGTCCTCGAACTTGTCGAGAAGCTGCTGCTTCGCTTCGGCCGCCTTCTTCGCGGCCTCCTCCAGTTCCTTATTCCGCTCGGTGAGGACCTCGGTTTCCTTGCCGGCATTTGCGGTGGCTGCCGCCTGTTCCTCCAGCGTGACCCCGATCTTTTCTGCCGTGGTCAGAGCGATCGTCGCCTGCTGGACCTGTTCATGCAGCGCCTTGTTTGCGAAGTCCACGTTCGACGCGAGGTCGATTCCATAGACATCGGACAGGGTCTTCAGCTGCCGTTCGAGGAACGCCAACTGCGTCGTCTGCGTGACGCGCAGGTTGAACTCCTCCATGGAGTCCGAGCCTTGCTCCAACGCGATGTTGTATTCGTCCTTGAGCCGCTTCGCCGCCACGTGCGTCGCGTTGGCGAGACGGTTCTGCGCCATTTCGAGGTCGATCGTGGCCTGCTTCCAATCGAGGTAGTGCTGGACGAGAGAGATCACGGCCAGACCCACCGCCACCCACGGGAAGGCCCGGAGCGCAAGGGCCAGCGCCTTCGTCGCGAACGCCAGAGCCGTCGTTCCGGCCGTCGCCAGAGTCAGGCCGCCAGCCGCGCCGGTCAGGCCCTTCAGCGCCAGTGCGAAGGTTCCGAGATTCCCGAGAATCGAGGAGAGGCCCCAGGCGATCGGGCCCAGTGCGGCGCCCAGTAGACCCGCCGCCACGGCCGTATTCTTGACGCCGGTCGGAAGGCTCTCGAACCACTTCGCCCACTCCTGCAGGGCCACTGCGAGGTCCCGCGCCGCCGGGATGACCGTGTCCTTGATGATCGGACCGAACGTGTTGAACAGTTCGATTCCGATCAGGATGAACTCGTTCTTGACCATCGACAGCTGCGCCGACGTCTTTTCGTAGGCCCGGTCCACCTCGATCTGCAGGGCGAGAGCCTTTTCGTATTCATCGCGTGCGAGATTGACCGACTTCGCGACCAGCTCGTACGCGTTGCCCGTCCGGCGGAGGGCATCCCCGACGCGGATCTCGCCGAACTCGAGTTCTTCCAGCAACGGCGACATGGCTTCGCCGTTCTCTTTCGCCCGGGCCAGACCGGCGATGAACAGGTTGATCGCGTTGGCCGCGTCCTCACCCCACGCCTTGGCAAAGTCGGTTCCCGCGAGACGCGAGAACTCTTCGAGTTGTTCGCTGCCCGTCTCGACAGCGGTCTGCATTTGGATGATGACGCGCGTAAAGGCGGTACCGCCCGCCTCCGCCCGGATACCCACCGACGAGAGGGCGCCCGCCAGTCCGAGGATGTCCGCCTGCGTCAGGCCCGCCTGGTGACCGGCGCCCGCGAGCCGGAGAGCCATTTCGAGGATCTCCGCCTCCGTCGTGGCCAGATTGTTTCCGAGGGCAACGATGGTCGAGCCCAGAGCCCGGAAGTTATCCTGCGTCCCGCCGGTGATGTTGTCGAAGCGCGCGAAGGCCGTCGCGGCTTCCTCGGCCGTCAGGTTGGTCGCTTCACCGAGACCGATCATCACCTCGGTGAATTCGATGATGTTGGGGACCTCGATTCCGAGCTGGCCCGCCGCCGACGCCACGTCCGCGATCGCCGCCGCCGTCGCCGGCACCCGCCGCGACATGTTGAGGATGTCGTCTTCGAGGCCCTGCAGTTGGGGCCGCGTCCCGTCGACGGTTTTCAGGACCTTCGTGAACGAGTCTTCGAAATCGATTCCGGTCTTGATCGAGGCCGCCGCGATGCCCGCCAGAGGAAGTGTCAGCCCGACCGAGAGCGCGCGCCCCAGGCCCCCCGCGATCGTACTCAGGTTGTTCAACTTCTGCCCGAGGGCGTCGAAGTTGATGGTCTTCAGAGCCGTGTTCGCCTGCTGTGCTTCGCGGGCGATCGTGGGACCGAACAGACCCGAGGCCTTGATCTGCTGGTCCATGCTCTTCTGCAGACCGGTCCCCAGGTCGGTACCCAACGTCTGCGCCGCCCGCTGCATCTGGGGACGCGCCGCTTGGATGGAACGTTCGAGGGACTCGAGGTCCGCGATGAGCGCGACGAACGCCGATCCGACTTGGCCGAATTCTTTGGACATGAGGTTGTTACCGGGATTTGAAGAGTTTCGTGGTGCTTCCGGGAGGTGCCCGGATACGCAAAAAGCGCCACGGCCTCCCAGTTCGGGAGAAACGTGGCGCTCTTATGACGGACTCTGGTCCGTCAGTTTTTTGTGCGGGACTTCCGGAGGTCGCGGCTTCCGGGCATCATCCGTTCTTTCAGGTCATCGAACTCTTGATTGTATCGGTCGATCCGTTTCCGCGTGAGCGGCTTCGCCGGCGGTTGGACGAAACGCTTCCACTCCGGCAGCTTTTTCGAGCGCATGAGTGAAGCGACATTGTAGGCCAGGACCCGGTACGTCAGGTGCTCCCGTTCCAACATCGCCCGCCGCATTGCGAGGTGGACGGAGAACTCGTACATCGTCATGTTCCAGAAGCGGGACAGCTCGAGTCCGGATTCTATGGCTACTTCTTCGAGGTCCTCCCAGTCGGCTTCCTCGTCGACATCGCCTTCGAGTGTTTCCCCGTCTTCTTTTTTTTTGCCCCACGGACCGGAGGACGGGGACGTGCCGCGATGAACGCCTGCGTCATCTGACTCGCGACCACCTCCAAGCCGCCC
>CAZTTI010000527.1:0-6317 GCA_964615925.1 uncultured Solibacteraceae bacterium | reverse complement strand
CCGGGAAAGGTCCACACCAGCCTCGGCATGATCCGAAAGCAACGCGGGATCCGCGCGGCGGAACTGGCCTCGAAAATCGGCGTCAGCCGCCAGACCATCTACGCGATCGAAGCCGGCAACTACCTTCCCAACACGGAAGTCACGTTGAAGATCGCCCGCGAGTTGCGGGTCGGGGTCGAGGACCTCTTTTCACTGCCCGATGCCGAAGACGGCGAGGAGCCGGCTCCGGTCGCCGCCGAATACCTCGGACTGGGAACCGGACAGCGGGGGCGGCCCGTCCGCGTGGCCCACGTCGGTCGAAGGCGGGTCAGCGTCCCGGTCGATTCCCGCCCCTGCCATCTCCCGGAAGCCGACGCCGTCATCGCCCGGAGGGGCCGGCTCCGCCTCTTCGCCGGTGAAGACAAGATCGGCGAGCGGATCGTTCTGGCGGGCTGCGACCCCGCCACGAGCCTCCTCGCGCGCATGGTGGAACGGAGCGCGGGTATCGAGATCGTTCACGCTCCCGCGTCGAGCCGCCTGGCGCTCGACTGGCTCAAGAACGGACTTGTCCACATCGCCGGTTCGCATCTCGAAGATCCCCGGAGCGCGGAGTTCAATCTCCCGTTCATCCACCGCCGGTTCCGGAACCGGGACATGGCCGTGATCACGTTCGCCCGGTGGGAGGAAGGTTTCGTCGTGACACCGGGCAATCCGAAGAAAATCCGCACGGTCGCTGACATCGTCCGCAACGACATCGCATTCATGAATCGCGAACCGGGCTCGGGCAGCCGTGGCCTGCTGGATGCGTTGATGAAGGATGCGGGCCTTGTCCCCAAGAAGGTGTCCGGCTTCGACCGGATCGCATATGGACACCTCGCGGCCGCGCACGCCGTCGTCATCGGCCAGGCCGATTGCTGCATCGCGACCCGGTCCGCGGCGCGGGCGTTCGATCTCGACTTCGTGCCACTGCGGACCGAGCAGTACGACTTCGTGCTCGACCGGAAGACGCTCGGCATGCCGGCTGTCGAAACGTTCTTCGACGTCCTGCAATCGGGAGCGCTCCGGCAGAAGCTCGAAACGCTGGCCGGGTACGACACCTCGGACACGGGAGCCGTCCGTGCCTAGGCACGCTTGGCTACTCGCGGCCCTGCTCCTGGCTTCGTGCGGAGCCAACGACGACGAGACTTTGAACGTCGCGGTGGCCGCCAATTTCACCGAACCCGCGCAAGAGATCGCCGATCTCTTCAAGCGAGCCACGGGGACCACGGCAATGCTGAGCTTCGGATCCACGGGACAACTGTTCGCGCAAATCCGGCAGGGCGCCCCGTTCGAGGTGTTCCTCGCGGCCGACGCGGCCGTTCCCGCCCGCCTGGTCTCCGAAGGGCTGGGTGTCCCGGAAAGTGTCTTCACGTACGCCGTCGGAGAACTCGCCCTCTACAGCACGACGCTCGACCTGACCGACGGCGAGTCCGTTCTGCAGCGAGGGACTTTCGAACGAATCGCGATGGCCAACCCGCTGACGGCTCCCTACGGCCGGGCGGCCGCGGAGACGATCGGTGCCATGGAACTCGAAGAATCTCTGCGGACGAAGATCGTCGAAGGGAACAACGTCACCCAGGCTTTTCAGTTCGTCGAGACCGGGAACGCCGAATTGGGATTCGTGGCGCTCTCCCAGGTCCCCGACCGAGCTTCGTCGTCGGTGTGGACGGTGCCCGAGACGTTGCATTCACCGCTCGTTCAGGACGCGGTATTGGTGAGGCGGGGCGCGGAGAGCCGGGCGGCGTTGGAGTTCATCGATTTCCTGAAGTCGCCCCAAGCCACCGAAGTGATCCGGGCGCACGGGTACGGCACTCCGTAGGACAAAGGAATGTTCGAACCCGGCGAACTCTGGCCCCCGGTCCGCCTCACCCTGCTCCTGGCGATGACCACGACCGTGCTGCTCCTCGTCGTCTCGACCCCCATTGCCTGGTGGCTCGCGCGGACCGAGACGCGATGGAAGGAGGTCGTCGCCGCGCTGGTGGCGCTGCCGCTCGTACTTCCTCCAACCGTCCTCGGCTTCTACCTTCTCATCGCGCTCGGGCCGGACGGTCCGGGCGGATGGATTGCCCCGGCGTTGGGACTGCGAACGTTGGCCTTTACCTTCGAAGGCCTGGTGATCGGGTCGGTCATCTACTCGATGCCCTTCGTGGTCCAACCCATACGCAATGCATTCGAGGCGATGGGAAAGCGGCCGCTCGAAGCCGCCGCGACGCTGAGAGCGAGCCCCTGGGACGCCTTCTGGAGCGTCGCCGTCCCCCTCGCGCGTCCCGGATTCGTGACCGGGGCGGTTCTCGGCTTCGCGCACACGGTCGGCGAGTTCGGCGTCGTCCTGATGATCGGAGGGAACATTCCCGGCGAGACCAAGGTGTTGTCGATCGCGATCTACGACTACGTGGAATCGTTGCGCTGGGCCGAAGCGCACGCGCTCGCGGGCGGGATGCTGGTGTTTGCCTTCATCGTGATCCTGGGAACGATGGTCCTCGAGCGACGGCTCCGGGAGCGGCGGGCATGAGGGCCGCGGATCCATGATCGCGTTCGAATTCAAGGGAACGCTCGGCGGATTTCACCTCGACGCGTCGTTCGATGCTCCGGCCACGGGGGTCACGGCCCTGTTCGGGCCATCCGGCTCCGGGAAGACCACGATCCTGCGCGCGATCGCGGGCCTCGAGCGGCTTCCTGGGCGCCTGACAATCGGCGAGGACGTGTGGCAGTCCCCGGAAGGCGTGTTCCTGGAAACCCATCGCCGGTCGATCGGTTACGTCTTCCAGGAACCCAGCCTGTTCCCCCATCTCTCGGTCCGGAAGAACCTCGTTTACGGAGAACGCCGCGCGATTCGCCCTTTGGACGACCCGATCCGATTCGACGACATCGTCGGTTTGATGGGGATCGAGCGGCTGCTCGACCGCACAACGGTGGATCTCTCCGGAGGAGAGCGGCAGCGTGTCGCGATCGGACGGGCGCTTCTCGCCCGGCCACGTCTGCTCCTGATGGACGAACCGCTCGCGGCTCTCGATCGGCGGAGTAAGGACGAGATCCTTCCCTATCTGGAGACGCTCCACGAAGACCTGGAAATCCCAATCCTGTACGTGAGCCATGACCTATCTGAAGTCGAACGCCTCGCCGACCGGCTGGTCCTCGTCGATGACGGCCGCGTCGTCGCTTCCGGAGAGCTTGCCGACGTTCTGACGCAGACGCACCTGCCCATCGTGCAGCGGCCCGACGCCGCCGTCGTCCTGGACGCGCGTGTCCTGAGCTTCGACGAAGGCTATGACCTGACCGAGCTGGAGGTGGGCGGCGCGGCCTTGTGGGCTCCCGGAAGGATCGGCGAAGCGGGCAGCGCGCGCCGCGTGCGGATCGCCGCGGCCGACGTGAGCCTGGCCTCCGACCGCCCATCTCCGACAAGCATCCTGAACGTTCTGGCCGGACGGATCGAGCGGATCGACCCGATCGGCGCAGCCCAGGTCAACGTGTTGGTCACGATCGGCTCGGACGAAACGACGAAGCTCCTGGCCCGCGTCTCCCGGAAGGCGCAGGACACCCTGGGACTGGCTCCCCGGCAGCCGGTATTCGCCCAGATAAAGGCCGTGTCGCTAGTGGCCTCCGGCGCGCGGGAGGGGTAACCGCGCTGCTATAATCCGCCGAGATGGCACGAGTCACGGTGATCGGCGGGGGGTTAGCCGGATCGGAAGCGGCGTGGCAGTTGGCCCGCCACGGCCTCGATGTCGATCTCTACGAGATGCGTCCCGTTACGCGGACGCCGGCTCACCGGACCGGACAGCTCGCCGAGATCGTCTGCAGCAACTCCCTGAAATCCGACCAGCCCTACAACGCGTCGTGGCTGCTCAAGGAGGAGCTCCGGCGTTTGGGGTCGTTGCTGCTCGAAGTGGCCGGCCAGACGAGAGTCCCGGCCGGAGGAGCTCTCGCCGTGGACCGGGAGCGGTTTTCCGCCGAGGTCACCCGCGCAATCGAACAGGAACCCCGCATCCGCGTGCACCGGGAAGAGGTCCAGTCGATCCCGGACTCCGGAACGGTCATCATCGCGAGCGGGCCGTTGACCTCGGATGCGCTCTCCGAATCGATCCGCCACTTCTCGGGCGCGGACCACCTTTATTTCTACGACGCGATTTCTCCCATTGTCGATGCGTCCACGATCAACCACGACAAGGTGTTTCGGGCTTCACGATATGGCAAGGCGGAAAACGACTACGTCAACTGCCCGATGAATCGTGCCGAATACGACGCGTTTTTCGAGGCTCTTTCCACGGCGGAAAGCGTGCCCCTGCACGCCTTCGAGGAAACGAAGTTCTTCGAAGCGTGCCTGCCTGTCGAAGAGATGGCGCGCCGCGGGAAGGACACGCTGCGATTCGGACCGATGAAACCGGTCGGCCTCGACGATCCCAGGACCGGGCGGCGCGCATTCGCCGTCGTCCAGCTCCGCCAGGAGGACCGGCTCGAGACCGCCTACAACATGGTGGGGTTCCAGAACCACCTGACGTTTCCCGAACAACGGCGCGTTTTGCGGATGATCCCGGGCCTCGAACGCGCGGAATTTCTCCGTCTCGGACAAATCCACCGGAACACCTACATCAACGCCCCCGCGATCCTGGAACCGACGATGGCAGCCCGGCGGGAGCCGCGCGTCTTCTTCGCCGGACAACTGGCCGGCACCGAGGGCTACATCGAAAACGTCGCCACGGGCCTGGTGGCCGGGATCAACGCGGCGCGGCGGGAGAACGGAGAGACGCCCTGGATCGCTCCCGCGGAGACGGCCATCGGCGCGCTGGCAGCCTATGTCTCGACTCCGCAGCGCCACTTTGCACCCATGAACATCAACTACGGCCTGTTCCCTCCGCCGGATCGGACACCCGATCGTGGAAAACTCGACAAGAGGGAAAGGCAGCGCCTCGTCGCCGAACGCGCCCTGGAAAAACTGACCGAATGCCAACCCGCGTGAACATCAACGGGCGGATCGTTTCGCCCGAGGAGGCCACGGTATCGGTTTTCGATCACGGCTTCCTCTACGGGGACTCGGTGTACGAGTCCTTTCGGACGTATTGCGGGGGGCCGATCCTCGTCGAGAGAAACTTCGCTCGGCTCGAGAGCGCGGCCCGGACGATCGGACTCGGCATTCCGTGGGATCGCGCGCGATTCGCGAGGGAGATCACGGCCACGCTGGACGCCGCGCGCGCCGGAGACGGCGATCCACTCGAGTGGATGGTGCGCATCATCGTCACGCGGGGCGTGGGCGATCCGACACCGGACCCCTCGAGCTGCCAGAAGCCTACGGTTCTGATCATGGCCCTGCCGCTCGTGCCACCAACGCCCGAGATGTATCGTGACGGCGTCCGGATCACGTTCTCCAACCTCCGCCGCGACGCGCATGTCGCCTCAATCAAGACCGGGAACCTCATTCATCAGGTCCTGGGATACCAGGAAGCGCGCCGCAAGAACGCTTACGAGACGATCTTCCTGACCGCCGAAGGCCACGTCTCCGACGGTACACGCTCGAACGTGTATTTTGTCCGCGGCAACGAGGTGTGGACCCCGTCGGGCGCGGCCGGAATCGTCTCCGGCATCACCCGTTCTCTGGTTCTCGAAGTCGCGGCAAACGAGGGTGTCGACGTTCGCGAGGCGCAGTTCTCCCTCAACGATATCGGGGACGCAAACGAAGCCTTTCTCACCAGCACGACGAAGGGCATTTTGCCCGTCACCGTGATCGACGGGAAACCGGTCGGAAACGGCCAGGTCGGCCCCGTCACCACGCGGTTGATGAACGGGTTTCGCGAAGCCGTCCAGCACCTGGCCGAGGGAAACCCGTCGTGATCGCCCACCACATCGACGGATGGCTCCGGTCGCTCAACGACCGGGCGGCGTCTCCCCACACGGTCTCGAACTACGGGCTCGACCTCGGGCGCTTCGACCGCTTCCTCGATGACCGGGGCGTCCGGCTCGACCGGGTCGACCATATCCTCCTTCGCGACTTTCTGAACACCCTCTACCTCGACGGCCTGGAGAAAGCATCGGTCGCGAGGACGCTCTCAGCCCTGAGGTCCTTCTTCCGGCACCTCGTGCGCCAGGGTAAGGTGGACCGGAACCCGGCCGAGCTGGTGTCCTCGCCGAAACTGCCGAATCGGCTTCCCCAGAAGCTGAGCGAAACCGAGGTCGAGGACATGATCGGCCTTCCGGAAGGCCAGGAGTTCAAACCGTCGAGGGACCGCGCCATCCTCGAACTCCTCTACGCCAGCGGGCTCCGGGTGAGCGAGCTGACCGGGCTCGACGAGGGCGACGTGAACCGAAGC
>CAZTTI010000526.1:0-7009 GCA_964615925.1 uncultured Solibacteraceae bacterium | reverse complement strand
GCGAGCGAAGCTTGACGGTCGGGACGGCCCGACAAGCCGCTGAACCTGCCGCCGGCTTCGCCCGAATCCGAATCGAATTGCCAACGAGGACCGATATGACGTGCACGATGAAGCTGATCAGCACCACCGCCATCGTCGCCGTGTCGGCAATGCTGAGTGGCGTTTTACTGTTCAATTATCGACCCACAATCGAGATCACCGGGGCCAACTTCTACGTGCGTTTGAGTGATGTCGTCGTGGTGTCCTTGCCGCTCGTTCTTGCGGGTGTCTTCGTTGCGGTTTTGGTCGCACGGTTTCGAAGTCGCCACGGACGCTCGAATTGATGAGGCCGTCCAACCCGTGGCTGCACCTGACGGCGGCCAAGCCGTCGCCGTCAACTCCCGCCGCAGGATGCATCACATGAGACATGTTGAGCGACATAGAACTCATCGGGTCGGTTGGCTCCGGGCGGCCGTGCTCGGGGCAAATGATGGAATTGTCTCCACGGCGAGCCTTGTTTTGGGCGTTTCTGCGGCAGGTGCGAACTCCGAGGGCGTTTTGGTTGCAGGAGTGGCCGGACTTGTCGCCGGTTCCATGTCGATGGCAGCCGGAGAGTACGTCTCGGTCAGTTCGCAAGCCGATACTGAGCGCGCCGATCTGAATCGGGAGAGACAAGAGCTGGCCAGTAGTCCAATCCACGAGCAGGCGGAGTTGACGGCAATCTACGTCAAGCGCGGGCTGGAGGCGGACCTTGCCTCCGAGGTTGCCACCCAGTTGATGAAACATGATGCGCTTGGAGCACATGCTCGCGATGAGTTGGGCATCTCCGATACTCAGGCCGCGCGACCCGTGCAAGCCGCGCTCGCATCGGCTGGCACGTTTGCGGTGGGCGCTGCACTTCCGCTTCTGATTGCTGTCCTGTGTCCAGATCACACAGTGATGTTCGCGGTCTCAGGCAGTTCCCTCGTGTTCCTAGCACTGTTGGGTTCGCTTGCCGCGCGAGTCGGCGGTGCCCCCGTGCTTTCCGCCACCTGGCGCGTCACTTTTTGGGGAGCCTTGGCAATGGCATTGACGGCTGGAGTAGGGGCGCTCTTTGGGGTAGTTGCTTGAGTTCCATGGCTTCCATCGCGACGGCTAACAAGAACTATTCGGCCGTGGGGTCCGGAAGCCCTAGCTCCGGGCTGTCCTCTTCCCTGGCCTGCTGGAACGATGGGACGGGACCCGGCGTCCGCACCTGCTCCAGCCAGAGGACACCGTCGTACGGCGTACTGTTTCCCCGCGTCGTGACAAAGTCGACGTCCCCGTCACCGTCCATGTCCCGCGCTACGAACTTGTCGAACATGCCCCGTCGGCGCCGGGAGATGTCGTGCCGGATCCATCCCTCGCGTCCCGCGAGCGGATCGCCCGTGTTTTCGTACCAGATCAACGGTCCCGCGCGCGAGTTGACGTCGAGGTCCACGTCGGCGTCGCGCGCTCCCGCGCTGTATCCCCCCGTCATGATGTCGGTCCTCCCGTCGCCGTTGATGTCGGCCAGCGCGATTCCGACGATCTCGTCCGGCGCGTAATCGCCGATCTCGTGGAGGCGCCATTCCGCATCGAACGACTCCGGCTGCTCGAGCCAGACCACGGACCGACCCAAGAGGGTCGAGAACTCGAACGTCACGATATCGAGACGCCCGTCGCCGTTCAGGTCGTCGTAGGCCATGTTGAACCCGCTGACGACGGGCCCGGTATTGTCCGCGCGATACGCCGGACGTTCGTCCCCGACGAGGGTGGTCCCGGCAATGTTCAACGGATGTGTCCTGAAGTTTCCGCGGCCGTCGTTTTCGAACAGGACGATGCGGGTCTCGGCCACCGAACCTCCGAGGATGTCCATGTCGCCGTCGCCGTCGATGTCCACGGGTTCGGAGTTGATGGGCCAGACGACGCGGATGAGTTCGTGCTCCACCCACGACGATCCGTCGAGCGGGTCTCCGACGACTTCGTACCAGGAGATCGCACTCGGCTCCTGCGTCCGGCTCGGGCTCTGCGCGCCTTTGTTCGGCGTCACGACCTCCGGACGCTGGTCCCCGTTCAGGTCGGCGAAGAACACCCGGATGTACGATCCGCGGCCGTTGGTAGCCGGGGGGATCAGACGGGGCCAGGCTTCGGTGTTCCGGATGTCGGCACCGGGGTTCTGAAAATAGATCAGATGGGCCAGCTCGCACGCGGCCACGATGTCGAGGAAGCCGTCGCCGTTGAGGTCCGCAATCGCCACGTCTTCAGGGGCGGCGGCTTCCTCGCCTCTGGCGAGCGTCGTCAGAACCCACTCGTCCGGATCGGCGGTTCCGAACGCGACGCGGATGTGGCCGTCGGGGACGCCGTCATATTCGACGTCGGACTCATGGACGGACACGATGTCCATGAAACCGTCGCCGTCGAGGTCGGCCATCGCAAGGCCGTCGCTGCCCTGGATCGCCTCCCCGCCGGTCTCGAGCGTGTCGATCAGGTGTTCGCGCCAGGAGATGTACGACCCGTCGGGGGCCTGGGCTACGGTTGGCCGGAACCCGACCCCTGGATCGGGTTCCTCGACGCCGGTTGTACACTGAGCCAACAGCCCAACCAGCGCGATCACCATCCATCCTGTTCGTCTCACGGTCCCCCCTCGCGTCGGTCCTCGCAACGGATCGAATGCTATCGGGTGGCGGGTGGAGAGTCAAAGCCCGCCGCACGGCGATCTTTTTGTTCGGTGTGGTCCGCCGAATTCGACATAATGCACAACGCACGCCCCTGAAACTCCTGAGAGGAATCACACGATGCGATCACGAACCTTCGTTCTCGCCGCTTCACTGATCTTGTTGCTCCTGACGTCGTGGATGGCCACCGCGCAGGTGAACGACGAGACGCTCCGGTGGCCCGGCACCGGCGAGGATTGGCCAAGTTACAACATCAACTGGAAGGAACAGCGTTTCAGTCCGCTCACCCAGATCAACGTCGACAACGTCGGCCAGCTCGGGTTCGCGTGGTCTTACGACATCCCCGCGGCGGCGGGCAATCCCCAGAACCGCCAGGAGTCCACGCACCTGGTCCACGACGGCATCCTCTACAGCATCGCGCCGTGGAGCGTGGTTTACGCGGTGGATGCCGCGACCGGCGAGGAGATCTGGCACGTGGATCCCGAGGTCGATCAGGGCGTCTGGCAGTCCCGCATCTGCTGCGGCGTGGTGAACCGCGGCATCGCACTCTACGAAGGCAAGGTCATCGCGCCCGTCGTTGACGGACGTCTTCGCGCACTGGATATGGAGACGGGACAGGTCGTATGGGAAACGCGCGTTTCCCCTGACGACCAGCCGTATACGATCACGATGGCACCGCGCGTCATCGCGGGCGGCCGCGTCATCATCGGCGTCAGCGGCGGCGAATACGGCGTTCGGGGTTTCTTCGACGCCTACGATGTCGACACGGGCCAACAGCTCTGGCGTTTCTACACCGTCCCGGGAGGACCGGCCGGGCCGTTCGAGAACGACGGCCTCGAAGAGGCCGCCGCGACCTGGGACCCGGGCTTCTGGGAACTGGGGCTCCACGGTGGGGCGCCGGTGTGGAACGGCATGGCGTACGACGCCGAAACCGACCTCGTCTACGTCGGCACCGGACAGCCGGCGCCGTGGCCGTCGGCGGTCCGCGGTCCGGGAGACAACCTCTTCACGAACACGATCCTCGCGGTGCGCGGCGCGACCGGGCGCCTGGTCTGGTATTACCAGACCACGCCGGGCGACGACTGGGACTACGACTCGATCGCCGACATCATGCTCGCCGAGCTCGAGATCGACGGACGCGAGCGCAAGGTCCTGATGCACGCGCCGAAAAACGGCTTCTTCTACTTGTTGGATCGTCATACCGGCGAACTCCTCGGCGCCGAACCGTGGGTGACGGTGAGCTGGGCGCTGGGGATCGACATGACGACGGGACGGCCGAGAATCAACCCGGAGGCCCGCTATGGGACCGACGGCATGCAGGTGATCCCCGGTCCCGGCGGTGGCCACGTGTGGCCGCCGTGGTCCTTCAACCCGAACACCGGCCTCGTTTATATCCCGAGCACGATCGGCGGCGGTTACAACTACGCCGCCGCCGAGGAATTCGAGCTCAATCCCGACGGGTTCAACATGGGAACCGGTCGCGGAGGCGGCGGCCGCGGAAGGGGTCGAGGGGCCACTCCGGGTCTCGACACGGGCGATGCGGCCGCCGATGCCGGCGAAGCCGCGCCGGCGCCCGAGCCGTTCGAACTCCCCCGGATCGGCCCCACGGGCCGCGGGAACATCCTGTCGGCCTGGGATCCGGTGACGATGACGGAACGATGGCGCGCCCAGGGCGGCGCCGCCGGGTTCAACCAGGGGGGGACGCTCGCGACCGGCGGGAACCTCGTGTTCTCGAACGTGAGCGGGAACGTGCTCGCCTATCATGCCGAGACCGGCGAGTTGCTGCTCGAGTTGCCGACGGCGCTGAACCAGATGGGACCGCCGATGACGTATTTGGTCGACGGCGTCCAGTACATCACCGTGGCCGGAGGGCCTCCCGGAGGTGGAGGACGTGGCCGCGGAGGCGTCCCTCAAACCGACACGCCAGCCCGGCCATCGCGGCTCGTGGCGTTGCGGATCGGCGGTTCGACACCGTTGCCGGGCGTGACGGTGGAGGACGAAGACTGATTCTGCGAAGGCTGCCGGGAACATCCCGGCAGCCTTCGTCCTAACCCGCCCACCACCCGTAAACGACCAACCCGCCGAACACGATCAACGCCCCCGCCAGCGCGACGCCGATGGGAACGCCTTTCTCCCACTCGACGCGTGCGGCGCCGGAATCGGCAAGTCGACCGGCCTTCGCGGTAATCGCTCCGACGACGGAATCCGCCGCCGCGAAGGCGGAAACCAGTGGCGACAGGACCAACCGGCCGGACACTCCCCCACCTTTCCGGTAGACCCAATCGCTATCGAGCGAAAACGTCGCCTTGGGTTTGAGCGGACCAAGGAACGCGAAGAACGCAATTGCGGTGAACGTCAGGTATTCGGCCGTGTGGATCAGCTTGTAACCCGAATAGGGATGGAAGTCGATCGCGTAGGGCAATAACGCGTAAAACGATTCGTAGAAGACTCCGACCGCGATGCATAGGGCGGCCGCGACCCCCATGCCGGCGTACATCCCCCAGGGAAGGGGCGCCGCGGCCATCTCCTTCCGCGGTCCGAACCAGGTGAAATACGGGAGCTTGAGCCCGGTGTGAAGGAACGTCCCGATCGACGCGGCATAGAGCAGGAGGGCGACGCCGATGAACCCGGCCTCCTCGGCCGCGGCGATCACGACGTTCTTCGCGACGTACCCGCTCAGGAACGGGAACCCGGAGATCGCCATCCCGCCGACCATGTAGAGACCGAAGGCCCATGGGAGGAGGCGAAAGATCCCGCCGAGGTCCGTCATCTTCGACTTCCCGGTCGAATACAGGACCGCGCCCGCGCCCATGACGAGAAGTCCCTTGTAGATCACGTGCGCAAACGCGTGGGCGGCGCCCCCACTGACGGCCATCTGGGTGCCGATTCCGGCTGCCGTCACCATGAAACCGACCTGACTGACGATGTGATAGGCCAGGAGGCGCCGCGTGTCGTTCTCGAGCACGGCGTAGACGACGCCGTAGAGCGCCATCGCGACACCCCCGTAGATCAGGATGTCCCAACCGGCGAAGCCCCGCAGCAACGTGTAGACGGCGGTCTTGGTCGTCAGCGCGCTCAGGAACACCATCCCGGTCACGCTCGCTTCGGGGTACGCGTCGGGCAGCCATCCATGAAGGGGCGGGATCGCCGCGTTGATCGCGAAACCGATCAGAATCAGGATCGCGGCCGGCGAAACGTCGAACGCGGTGAACGCGAACGAGCCGGTCACGCCGGAATGCCACAGGATCCCGGCGAGGAGCACGGCCCCGCCGAAAGCGTGGACGAGGAGGTACCGGAGCGCCGCACCTGGGGAGGCCTTCCGGCGTCCGGCAAAAACGAGAACCGTGGACGCGATCGCCATCAGTTCCCAAAAGACGATCAGGGTGAGCAGATCCCCGGCGAAGAGAACCCCCATCGCACCTGCGGCATAGATCAACGTCGAGACCTGCTGGCCGCGGTCGCGCATATGCCACGCATAGAGTCCACCGGCGACGCCGACCAAGGCAAACGCGAGCGCGAAGATCCGGTTGAGGGCATCGGCGGAGACCAGGACCAGGTCGAATCCGAGCCAGCCGGCCGTCACCGTCGTCCCGGCTTCGAGTCCCCAGACCAGCTGGGCAAGCACGACGAGGAACGCGGCCAGGAACGCGGCCGGACGGACCTTGCCCGGCATGAGAGCGGCGAAGGCCGCTGCGGCCAGCAGGACGAATGCCGGTGCGATGGTCTCAGGCATCGTCTTCTTCCTCTTCCTCGTAATAGTCCTCGCGCTTCGCCACGCCGAGCGCGCCGATCCACTTCGATCCGAAGACGAATATGAGGAGCCAGAACACGGCAAAGACAGGCCAATATCCGGCGAAACCGCTTCCCCAGATCGGCGTCGCGTGACGGCCGCCCGAGATCAGGGCCGCGTCGGCCACGAACGAGACGGCGAGGGCCGCGAGGCCCAGCCACAGGCAACGTCTTCTCGTCACGGCGTCCCCCCTCCGGCCGCCAGTTCCGGGCTTTCCGTCACGGCCAGCGCCGCTTCGCGGGCCAGCTCGAGAAAGTGGAATCCGACGTCGGGGAAGATTCCGAGCACGAGGGACGCGACGGCGGTCGCGAGCAACGGAACGACGAGAAAACCCGACGCCTCTCGTCGAACCGCGCTCTCGGCCGGCGACCCCGCGAACGCGCTGAAGACGATGGGGAACAGGTACGCCGCGTTCAGCACGCCGCTCGAGACGTAGATCAACATGAAACCCGCATGTTGATCCACGACGGCCCCCGTGCCGAGGTACCACTTGCTCGCAAACATCATGAACGGGGGCAAACCGGCCATGCCGAGAGAAGCCAGGGCGAACGCCGTCATCGTCCAT
>CAZTTI010000525.1:0-13613 GCA_964615925.1 uncultured Solibacteraceae bacterium | reverse complement strand
AGACATCGTCCTCGATGACGACGGGAACGGCATTGGGGGGTTCGAGGACGCCGCCGATCTGGGCCGCGGCCGAGAGGTGCACGCGCTTTCCGATCTGGGCACAGGAGCCGACCAGCGCGTGGGAGTCGACCATCGTCTGGTCGTCGACGTACGCCCCGATGTTGATGAACATCGGGGGCATGCAGATCACGCTCGGGCACACGTACGCGCCGTCGCGAATGCTCGACCCTCCGGGCACGACGCGCGGCGATTGTCCGGCATGGTCTCTGAGCGGGAGCGTGTCCTTGTCGCGGAATCGGAACTCGTCCGAGAGATCGCGGTCGACGTTTTCGCCGGTCCGGAACGCGAGCAGGATGCCCTGTTTGACCCAGGCATTCGCCTTCCAGACGCCGTCGACTTTCTCGGCGGCCCGGAACGTTCCCACGTTCAATCCGCGGCGGAGTTCAGCGACGACCTCGCGGGCCTCCTCCCGGACTTCGGCGGGTGGCTCGGACAGGAGTCGCTCGATGGCGGACCGGATCTCTGCAACAGGCTTCGACACAAGTATCCTCTAATGGATTGTTTACTTATGGATTGTTTACCTTCTTGATCATTCCGAGGTCGCAGAGGATCGTCCGGAGCGTGTCGCGGGTGGATGCGCGTACCGGGATCATGGGCAGGCGATAGTGCTCTCCGATCAGGCCCATCATCGCCAGTGCCGCCTTCACCGGCCCCGGATTGGTTTCCGAGAAGTTGGCCTCGAGGAGCGGCATCATGCGGTTCGAGGCGGCGATGGCCGCGTCGGGGTCCCCCGCCAGCGCGGCCCGGATCATCTCGGAAAAGGGGCCCGGTATCTCGTTCGCAGCCACCGACACGACGCCGTCGGCCCCCATCAGGACTTCGGTGACGGCCAGATGGTCGTCGCCGGCCAGGACGCGGAAACCCGGCGGCCGCCGGTCGAGGATATCGCGAATCTGGTCCAGGTCGCCGGAGGCTTCCTTGGTCCCGACGATGCCGGGAACCTCCGCGAGCCGCAGCGTGGTTTCCGCGCGGATGTTTCCCGCCGTGCGCCCCGGGACGTTGTACAGGATGACGGGGCTGCCGGATTCGGCGATCGCCTTGAAGTGCTGGAAGTACCCTTCCTGTTCGGGCTTGTTGTAGTAAGGCCCGACCGACAGGACGCCGTCGGCTCCCAACTGCGCCGCGCGGCGCGAGAGGCGCGCCGCGCGAGCGGTCGAGTTCGATCCCGCGCCGACGATGACGGGGACGCGGCCGCCGGCCGCTTCGAGCGCCACGGAGACGACGCGCTCCCATTCGTCGTCTTCGAGTGTCGTGCCCTCGCCGGTTGTCCCCAAGGGGAACAACATGTCGATGCCGGCCGCGATCTGGAACTCGATCAGGCGCCGGAACGATCCCTCGTCGACGGTTCCGTCGGCGTGGAAAGGAGTCACCAACGCCGTTCCCGTTCCCTTGAGCCGTTCCCGGATATCGGTGTTCGTCGTCATTCGAATTGCACGTCGTCCATCGTGAACACACCTTGTCGTCCCCGGACCCATCGCGCCGCCGCCACCGCGCCCTCGGCAAACCCGCGGCGGCTTCGGGCCACGTGTTTCAGCTCGATGTAGTCGGCTTTGGAATCGAACCCGACCGTATGCACTCCGGCGGCGTGTCCGGCCCTCAGCGACGCGATCTGGAGCGCGCCGGGCGGGATCTTCCCTTCCGGCGAACCCTCGACGGTGGTCTTCTTCCGCTCCAGCTCCTCGAGGAGGATCTGGCCGAGCCGGAATGCCGTGCCGCTCGGGCTGTCGACCTTCTCGCGGTGATGCAACTCCTCGATCCAGACGTCGTAGCCCGGAAGCCCGTTCATTGTCCGCGCCGCCTGGCGAACGATGCGATAGAACACGTTCACGCCGATTGAAAAGTTCTGCGCATAGAGCAAGGCCGAGCGGTCGAACCAGCCGCGCACTTCATCGAGGCGGTCGTACCAACCCGTGGCTCCGACCACGATGTCGATCCCGGCGTCGGCCGCCGCCTTCATGTTGGCCAGGACCGAGGCCGGTGTCGAGAACTCGATCGCCACGTCCGCGCCCGCCTCCGAGAGCTTCCCGGACGTCGGCGGGTTGTCGATGTCGAACCGTGCCACGATCTCGTCGCCGGCTTCCGTGGCGACGGATTCGACTTCGCGGCCCATCTTTCCGTATCCGATGAGGGCGATCTTCATGCCGCGGCTCCCAGCAGTTGGCGGACGATGCGTTCGTAGAGTTCGACGCCTTCCATCAGGTCCTTTTTGAGGATCTTTTCTCCCGCCGTGTGCGCGTCGAGGATCGAACCCGGCCCGATGAGGAGCGCCTTGCCGAGTCGGCCGAGGTACGGCACGTCGCTGCCGAAGGAGACCACGGCGTCGGGGAATCCGTCCAGCGTCAACATGAACTGCGGGGCCGCCGCGGCCTGGATCGTGACCTGGGCGCGCCCGGCGACGACGGATTCCAGACGCGCGATCGAGGGGGCGGGCCCGGTGATGGTCCGAAGCATCACGCCGGCCCGGGCTTCGGCCGCCAGAATGTTGGGCTTCTCTCCGCCCGCGATCACCCCGACGTTGCACGTGGCCGAGCCCAGCACCGGGTCGGTTCCCCAATCGGCGGCGATCAGATCCGCCAGAACGTCGATGAGGGGATGGATCGCCGATCGTCCGGCATCGGGATATCCCGAGTGGGCCGCTTTCCCCGTGACTCGAAGCTCGGCCATCAACGTACCCTTCTGCGCGCGCGCCAGTTGGTTGTCGGTGGGCTCTCCGACCACGATGTATTTCGAATTCCACTCGAGCGTATTGGCCGCCTTCGCTCCATCGCCGCCGGTTTCCTCGCCGACGAGAAAGAGGTAACCGAAACCTGAGGTCCCCGCGGCCTTCAGGCGGTCGCCTGCTTCGAGCATGGCGGCGATGATGCCTTTGGTGTCGCATGCGCCGCGCCCGTAGAGCGCGGTCTCATCTTCGCGCACCTCGAGTACCGGCGGAACCGTGTCGATGTGAGTGCACAGGATCACACCGGCGCCGTCGGTGTCCGCCAGGACGTTCCGGCGGCCCGGCTCGACCTCCTGCGTGCGGACGTTGTACCCCTTTTCGCCGAGGAGGCGGACGAGGAAATCGCCCATCGCGCCTTCGGTTCCGGTGACCGAAGGAATCTTCATCATGTCGGTGCAGAGCTCGAACGGATTCATCGGGAACGGTTCGCCTTTTTAGCGGCCTGCCATGTGTGCCGCTGGACCGGCACATTATGTGTGCCGCTGGACCGGCACATTATGACGTACAATCGGCTCGCGATGAACGATACGGAGTTTCAAGCCGCCGCCGAATCCGGCCTTTCCCGCCTGAACCGGGCCATGGACCCCGTGGCCGACAGCTTTGACGTCGAGATCGTGTACCAGGGCGGCGTCCTGACCATCGAGGTCGAGGAACCCGCGCCCTCGAAGATCATCGTCAGCCCCAACGGTCCTGCGAAACAGATCTGGATCTCCGCGCAATCGACGAGCTTCAAGCTGGACTGGTCGGAGGACCTACAGGAGTTCGTTCTTGGATCGACCGGCGAATCACTCGCGGCATTGCTGGCCAGAATCCTCGGCGAGGAACTGGGCGGAGTCCGCATCCAACTCTGATCAAGCGGAACGCACGCGAAATCCAGCCGACACCCACCATATTCCCAACAACCCCAACACCAACTTTACTCCGTCCAGAATCGTATACGCCGCGTGCAATAACCCGAACGTCGCCAATTGCGGCGGCGGCGGATCCCTCGGAACGAAATCCAGTTCCCGACCGACGGACACGATCGGCGGCGTCACGCCGAACGTCAGGACCAGGGTCAGCACCCACATCGCGGCAACGACGTATCGCGCTTTCCCACCCAGAGGCCAGATCAGGAACGTGACCAGCGCGCCGATTCCGGCTTCGACGAGCCCCCACTGCCAGAAAAACGTCCGGTTGAGTTCGGAGACCAGGAACCGGAGAAAGTCACGCGCCGACGGCACCGATTCCTGATCCAGGGTCCGAACCCCATCGGCGAACGTTTCGTTCGGAAGTCCGTGGAGGAGATCGTCCACGGTCCCGAAGTTGACCAGCGCCACCGCCGCCATCGCCGCGATGCCCAGAAGCCACGCGCCCAGGAGAACGAGGGCGATGTCGCGTCGCGTCATCGAGGATCTCGATTACGGGCGGCCCGGGCGGCGCGCCGCGGCGGGTTCGGTGCCGGGCTCGCGGCGCTGGACGATGCCTTTGGCGCTCAGCGCGTAGCCGTCCGGGAGTTCAGCCTCCATCGTGGGCCGGTAGCCTTTCACGTTCCACCCGTTCTCGGCGAAGAGTTCGGCAATCGCGCGCCGGATCCGCGGACGATCGGCGGCCGCGATGAAGGCCTCGAGCAAGGCCTCGCGTTCGTCTTCTCCCAAGCGCGCGAGGGCTTCGACGGTCGCGATCCGGACGTCGTCGTCCGAGTCGTCGAGCAGCGATCGAAGCAGCGGGACCATTTCCGGCGTGACGTGGTCCTGAATCGCGCGAACCAGGCTCACGCGGTGATCCGGAGCGGCGAACTCGCTCTCGGCCACGGTCTCGATCGCGTCGATGAGATGGGCGACCAGATTCTCGCGGTCGACGATACCTGCGAGGGCCTGTATCGGCCAGTCGACCTGATGGTGGTGCTTCACGAAGCGCAGGATCGGAGCGACGGCGTCGGCGCCCTTCTCCTGGAGCATCTCGACGACCATGCGCTTCTCCTCGATATCCTGCGTGATCACGCGGCTCGAGATCGTGAATCGCTTGAGCAGGGCGTAGAGCGACTCCGGCGTGCTCCAGTCGTAGAGACGCTGGGCGGCTTCGATCCGGGGCCCTTCCTCGCCGTGGGTCTCGGTGAGCCGCTTGACGGCCCTTTCGATCTGTTTCGGACTCGGGCCTCTGGAGCGCTTGAGAAAATCAAACATCAGTTCATTCCGCGTCGAATCGCGTGAGCGAAAACGGATCGACCCGGGCATTCTGGATTCGGAATCCCCAGTGCAGGTGCGGCCCGGTCACGCGTCCCGTCGCTCCGGCCAGGCCGACGACGTCGCCCTTCTCCACCAGTTGGCCGGCCTCGACGTCGATGCGGGACAGGTGCAAGTACACGGCGAAGACGCCCTGGCCGTGATCGACGACGACGGTGTTCCCATTGAAGAAGTAGTCGCCGGTCTCGACGACACGTCCCCGGTTCGTCGACCGGATCGGCGTGCCCGTGCCGGCCTGGATGTCGGCACCGGAGTGCGGGTTGCGCGGCTGGTCGTTGAACACGCGCGCGTGACCGAAATTGCTGCCTCGTGCCCCCGGGATCGGAACACCGAACGGCTCCGTCCAGTAGGTCTCGGGCGTCACCCGGGCGAAGATCTCCGCGAGGCGGGCCGATTCCCGCTGGGCGCGTTCGAGGTTCTCGGGGCTCAACTCGACGTATCCCGGCTCGACCGTCAGTCGCGTCGTTGGAAACTCCTTCGACTGAACCTCGACGGTCTCGTCGATGGTCCGTGTCGTCCGGTCGTCATACCGGAACGTCGCGCGGACCGGATATGCTCCCGGGTCGAGCTGGAGATCCACACCCAGAACGCCGACCCAGCGATCGTCGTGCCGCGCCATCGGAATCGAAACGTCCCGCCATTCCACCGATACGCTCTCGAGGCCCGGCTCATGGGGGTACGTCAGCCGGAGCGCATCGCCCTGGGCGATCGATATCGTCGCGAGCATGGCGGAGAGGACCACGTGCATCTTTCTATTCTACGCCCATGGATCGGATGTCGTGAAGCGCTCGCCCGGCGAAACCGCGCCGGAGAACGCGTATCATTCCTCCCGTGACCAGACTCCGTCTCACCCTCGACGTCCTCTTCCATCCCGATCATCGCGTCGATTTCGACGACCGCCACCGCCGGGAGTGGCACTGGACCGACTGGGGAGCCGCCATCGGCCTTCCGTCGCCGAAGTCGACGACCGAACGCACGGCCATCGTCGTCGACACGACGACGGGGGAAAAACGTGTCCTCTACGATCTCGACGCCGTCGTCGCCGCGGTGGACGATCCCTCGCCGAGCGTGATTCTGCTGTGCGACCAGGTCTTTGCCCTCGTGCTTGCCGGGAATCGTCTCTTCCACTACGCATTCGCGCGAAAGGAGGCCGCCCTGATGGTCGAGGGGCTCGACCCGGTCCCCGGCGTTCGGCCGAGCCCGGACGGCCGCTTCGCCGCGTTCGTTCGCGCGAACGACCTTTACGCCATCGAGATCGTTCACGGCTTCGGTGGCGGTAAAATCCGGAAGATCGCCGGCGCCGGAGAGGACACCCGGCTGACGGGACGGCTCGACTGGGTCTATCAGGAAGAAGTATACGGCCGCGGAAAATACGCCGCATCCTGGTGGAGTCCGGACTCCGGGCGCCTCGCGTTCCTCGAGATCGACGTGTCGGCGGTCCCGATGGTCGCCATTGCCCCACCGCGCGGAAGCGACGAACCGTGGGAGCGTTATCGTTATCCTCGCGCGGGCGAGCCCAATCCCCGAGCCCGTGTCGGGATCGCCGACGTGGGGAGCGGCGACGTGAGATGGGTGCGGTTTCCCGGATGGGAATCGACCGAACACCTCGTCGTCCGCGTCCGGTGGTCGGACGACAGCCGGACCGTCGCGTGCCAGGTTCAGGACCGCGAGCAGACGCGGCTCGACCTCTTTTTCGTCGACGCCGGAACCGGGGACGCCACGCTCGTCCACGCCGAATCGGGCCCCATGCCGTGGATCACTCCGAAAGACGCCCCGTGGTGGCTCGAAGACGGCACATGGCTCTGGCCGAGCGAGCGTTCGGGTTTCACGAGGATCGAGCGGTACGACGCTTCCGGAGAAATTGTTGGAGAAGTCACCCCGCCGGGTTGGCACGTGCGGGAGATTCATGCCGTCATCGCCGAGTCGAATACCGTCTGCTTTTCCGCGAACCGGGAGAATTCCCATTCCGTCCAGGTCTGCGCGGTCACCATCGACGACCCGGGTGAGGTTCGAATCCTGACTCCCGAAAGAGGCACCCACCAACCGGCGTTCTCGAAACGGGGGACGTATTTCATCGACGTGTGGAGCCGTCGCGATCGGCCGCCCGAGATCACGCTCCACAGCCCGGGAAAGCGCTTGCACACGTCTCCGGCCGCGACAGTCCTCGACCGCTACGACCTCGGTGAAGTCGAAGCCCACACGGTGATGGGGCCCGACGGTCAGGCGCTCGATGCCACCCTGATCCGGCCGCGGGACTTTGACCGTACGCGAAGGCATCCCGTCCTCTGTTACGTCTACGGCGGACCGGGAACACCCGTCGTGCGCGATGTCTGGGGCGGCAGCGCGATGTTGTGGCACCACATGCTGGCGAGCCAGGGAATTCTCGTCTGGATGATGGACAACCGCTCCGCGCGCGCCATCGACGCGGCTTCCGCGTGGACCGCCCACGCCGGCCGCGGGGACGGGTTCGGAGCCGCCGAGTTTCGCGACGTCGAGGCCGGCGTCGCCTGGCTCCAATCCCGGCCCTGGGTCGATCCGGAGCGGCTGGGGATCTGGGGTTGGAGTTTCGGCGGGTATCTTGCCGCTTACGCGATGACACATTCCGCGCACTTCCGCGCCGGGATCGCCGGCGCCGCCGTCACCGACTGGACGCTGTATGACACCGTCTATACCGAACGGTACATGGGAACGCCGGGACGTTTCGCCGGAGCCTACCGGCGAAGTTCGATCCTCGACGCCGCGGCCAACCTCCAGGGAAAGCTGCTCATTCTCCACGGAACGGCCGACGACAACGTCCACGTCGAGAACTCGCTCCGCCTGGTCGATGTCCTTCAACAGGCGCGAAAAGACTTCGAGTTGATGCTCTATCCGGGCGCGCGCCACGCCGTGGAGGACGCGCCGCAGGTTTATGACCTGCGGCGCCGCATGACGGAGTTTCTCCTCGCGAACCTCTGATACACTTTCGACGGGCATGGACGATATCTCGATCATCGGCGCATTTGCCGCGGGAACCATTTCGTTCCTCTCCCCGTGCGTCCTGCCGCTCGTTCCGGGATACATCTCGATGGTCTCGGGAATTTCCCTCGACCGGCTCCAGGCCGAGTCCGAAGGCGATCCGAAGATCGCGCGCGTCGTCCTCCTGAACTCGGTCTTCTTCATCCTCGGGTTCTCGTTGACGTTCATCACGCTCGGCGCGTCGGCCAGTGCCATCGGCCAGATCGTGATGTCGCGGATGTCGATCCTCTACCGGCTGGCCGGTCTCCTCATCATCATCTTCGGCCTCCACCTGATCGGCATCTTCAAGATCCCGTTCCTCTACCAGGACAAACGTTTTCACAACGTCAAGCCCCGCGGGATGGCCGGCGCCTTCGTCCTCGGCCTGGCGTTCGCCTTCGGCTGGTCGCCGTGTCTCGGCCCGATCCTTGCCGGCATCCTGACGGTGGCGAGCACGCGGGAGACCGTGAACGAGGGCGTGGGACTGTTGGCGGTGTATTCGGCCGGGCTCGGCCTTCCGTTCCTCCTGACCAGTGTCGGACTCAACCGCTTCCTGTCGTTCTATTCGCGGTTCAAGCACCACCTGCGGAAGGTCGAAGTCGTGAGCGGCGTCTTCGTCGTCGCGATCGGCACGTTGATCCTCACCAACACGTTGACCCGGTTCAACTCCTACCTCGGGTTCATGAACGACTTCGTCCTGTTCCTCGAAGAAACGTTCCTTGGTGGCTGACGACCTCCACACGCTTTCGATCCGCGAACTGGCGGCGCGCTTGGCGGCGCGGCAACAGACGTCGGTGGACATCGTCTCGGCGCTTCTCGAACGCATCGAAGCCGTTGACGGGGAGATTCAGGCGTGGACGGTGGTGGCCGCCGGCAAGGCGCTCGATGCCGCGCGCGCGCGCGACAAGGCCCGCGCGGAGGGAACGATTCGGGGCCCGTTGCACGGTATCCCGATCGGGATCAAAGACGTCTTCGACACGCGCGGCATCCCGACGACGTACGGCTCCCCCCTTTTCGCCCATCACGTACCCACGAAGAACGCCGCCGCCGTCGAGCGGCTCGAAGCGGCCGGCGCCATCGTTCTCGGGAAGCTGGCGACGTCGGAGTTTGCCGCGCTCGATCCCGCGCCCACGCGCAACCCGCGGAACACCCGCCACACGCCGGGCGGATCGAGTTCGGGTTCGGCCGCGGCGGTCGCCGCCGGGATGTGCCCAGTGGCACTCGGAACCCAGACGGCGGGGTCGATCGGCAGGCCCGCGGCGTTTTGCGGCGTGGTCGGGGCGATGCCGTCGCAAGCGCGCGTCCCAAGGGCCGGCCTCTTCCCTTCCGCATGGTCGCTCGATCACGTCGGCGCGTTCGCGCGGTCGGTCGACGATGTCCGCCTCGTCGTCGAAGCCCTCTCCGGGGAGAACTTCATGGAGAACGGCGGCTCCCAGCTCGCGATCGGCGTTCCGGGCGAGTACTTTCGCGATCGCGCGGCGCACAATGCCTGGGAGCGCCACGAGGAATTCGTCGAGCGCCTTCGGCGCGCACACGGAATCCGCGTCCGCGACGTCCTGCTTCCCGGCGGGTTCGAGGACTCGGTCGCCGCGCTCTGGACCATCATGAAGTCCGAGATGGCCACGGTGCACCGCGAGCGCCACGCACAACACGCCACACGGATGGGCGCCCGCATCAGAGCGTTGGTCGAGGAAGGGCTCGGGATCCGCGCGACCGAATACCTCGACGCGCTCCAAACGCGCCGCGAGTTCCAGGACGCGATGACGGCGCTTTTCTCCGGCGTCGATGTCCTCGTTTCTCCCGGCGCTCCAGGACCGGCGCCGGAGGGGTTCGGGTCGACGGGCGATCCCGCAATGAACGCTCCCTGGACGCTGGCGGACCTGCCGACGCTCTCGCTTCCGATCCCCTCCACCGGTGGGGCGCTGCCGCTCGGTATCCAGGTGACGGCCCCCGCGCTACGGGAATCCTCCCTCTTTTCCGCTGCGGGGCGCATCGAATCGATCACGCGCGCCTGATGTGTCAAAATACGGCGGTGGTCCGCACGTCCAACGCTCTGGCTCTGCTCCGCGTTCTCGCCGCCGCCGCGTGGGCCGACTCGACAGTCACCGCTTCGGAGATGAACTACATCAAAGACCTGGCGCGGCGATTCGAGCTTTCCGACGACGACTGGTTTGCGCTGCAGCCGCACCTGGAAGACCCTCCGCGCGAGGACGAGGTCGAATCGGTCCTCCGGGACCTGACGGCGCGGCTGGGTTCGGACCAGGAACGGCGCGTGGTGATCCGGCACATCGAGCAGATACTGGCCAGTGACGACGAAGTGACCGGCGGCGAAGCCGCCCTCCTCGATCGCTGCAAGGAGATCCTGGGAGAAGCGTCCTCGTTCGAGCTGATGTTCAGCCGCCTGAAGGCCCTCTTCTCGACGACACCTCCGCCGGTGACGATGGACCTCGACGAGTTCCTGCGGAACAGGATCCTGTTCAAGCTGCGGCGTCGTTCCGGCGAGGCGGTCACCGTCACTCCCGAAATCCACCGCGTGGCGTTGCTCGGCGGTCTGATGGGCATCGTCGCACACGCCGACGGCGACATCCACGAACAGGAGCTGGCCGAGATCCGCCGGCAGTTGGAGCGGCGTGGGAACTTCGAGAATTTCGATCTCGACCTGTTGACGACCATCATTCACGAAGAAGCCGTGCGGGGACTCGATCGCTACCGCCTGCTGACCGAATACACCGAAGGCACGACGATCGACGACCGGGTCGAGCTGCTCGACCTGCTGTTCACCGTGGCCGCGGCCGACGGCGGGTTGACGCATGCGGAGCTGGAAGAGTTGCGCTCGATGTCCTCGGGGCTGCACCTGAGTCACAAGCAGTACATCGATCTGAAGCTGAGGGCGAAGAGGGAGAAGGCGTAGGTCGTTGGCCTTCGGATTTCGTTCGGGCGGCGGAGGGGCCTCCTGGCCTCTCCAACAGGCGGCCCGATCCTACGAAGCGGCCACTTTCACCCGCGCCTCGTTCAGCACGAACAACCGCGCCAAGGGCACGAGCGTCTCCCGAGCCGCGACGGTGAGCGCCCGCGGATTCGCCAACGCTCTGTCGCGAATGCCCAGGCGCCGCCCGATAACGAACTGCCCGTCTTTCCTTCGCGTGAGCCCGCTCGCGAGCGCGGAGACTTCCTTCGAGGAGAGATCGGCCATCATCGCCTTGGGATCTTCGTCGTGTTCGTTGGCGAACCACGCGAGATTCGGGATGCCGGACAGAGCCTTTTCGATCGACCGCTGCTGGCGCGTCCATTCACGGACCCACGCGGCCTTGTCGTAATATTCCGGACCCGCTTCGAACAGGAGGCGGACCGAGTGGCGCGAGATCGCCACTTTGAAGTGGACGTCTTTCTTGTACCCGCGCTTGTCGGCGCCAAACGCCACCCACGTGTCGTCGGGCGGGTTCACCGTCCGGCGCGCATGGCGGGCGACGTGGGCGAAAATGGGGCGGTCCACGGCTTCGGAGAGCACGGGCGCGAGCAGTTCACCGGCGGCCTCGAGACGCGGTCGGACGGTTCGAGCCAGCTCGGCCATGCGCTCGTCGAAACCCGGAATGTCGAAGACGGCGAAATCCACGGAAGAAAAAACGCGCATGGTTGGATTGTACGCGATCCGGAAACCCGGTTCAGTGGGCCTTGCCCACGGCATCGCGGATCCATTGAAGGTAGTCGGGGGCGCCGTCGTCGATCTTCAGCGCGATGAACTCCGGCAGGTCGTAGCTGTGAACGTCCATGACCTTCTTCTGGACCTCGCCCAGATATTCAGCCGTGGTCTTGATCACCAGGAGGAATTCGGTGTCCCAGTTGACCTCTCCCTCCCATCGGTAACACGACTCGATTTGCGGGATGACGTTGACGCATGCGGCCAGCCGTTCCGCGATCAAGGCCTCGGCGATCGAACGGGCCTCTTCGCGCGACCCGCAGGTCACGAATGCCACCATGTCTTCATTCACTTCGGTTTCCTCCTCGGCCATCCTTCCGGAAACCCAGCGCCGGTTCAAGTACGGAATGGGATGGGAGCGGATTTTCGCATGAATCCAGGGATTCGGGCCGCTTCGCAAGAGAAAGCGGTCGCGATGGAATCGGGCGCGAGATATAATGCGCTACCTACGGATCAATGTGCCTCTGGGGGAGGTCGTCCACTGAAACGAACCGGGTATTCTTCGCGCCATTCTTCCGGACGAACGTCGGGAAAGGACGTCAACCCGCGTCTCGAATTCGGCGGCCCTATGCCGCCGTCGCGGCCCGCCGGATTGACGGCACGTTCGGCGATGGTGCGCGCCGGTCTCCTGGTGTTTGGCTTCCTCACGCTGGGGATGATCGTCCTCACCTTCGTCAGCGACCGCGGCTGGCTCGCCGTGCGGGAAAAAGCGGCCGAATACGGCCAACTCGAGGACGACATCGAACAGTTGGAAGCCGAAAACGCCGCGCTGGCCGAGGAGATCGACGCACTCCGTTACGACGCCGACGAGGTCGAGCGGCGGGCGCGCGAACAGTTGAAGTTGGCGCGGCCCGGCGAGGTGATCCTCGTGATTCCTTCCGAAGAGGCCGAAGATTAGGTTCCTGCCCCGTCGGCTGATAACCTTTTCCTCAGGAGGTTCCCCATGTGGATCCTGCTCCTGACCCATCCACCCGAGCGATGGAAGCCCTACGCTTGGCTCACGCGGCTCGGCTTGAGCGCATCGCCGTTTGCCGAGCAACGCCGATCCCCCAAGGGCAACGTCCTTTTCGGGTAGCGGCCTTCAAAGAGACGGAACATGATCGAGACGTTCATTTCCACGGTCCAATTCTTCACCGTTCACGCCCTGACGGGCGTGCTCGTCCTCGGTGCCGGCGCGAGCCTGTCGTATGCGGCCGCGCATGTGTTCATGAAGGATCGGTAGCCCCCCCTTGACGCGGAACGTGCGCTCTCCTTAGATGATTGAGCGTATTGACGCGGGGTGGAGCAGCGGTAGCTCGTTGGGCTCATAACCCAAAGGTCGCAGGTTCAAATCCTGCCCCCGCAATAACAGGCAGCCGAAACAGGGTCACCGAAAGGTGGCCCTTTTTCTTTGGTTTTGAGGGGCTAATCTGAATCGACACTTGAAACCGGAGTTTCTGTTCCCAGAATCCGTTTTGGGAACAGAATTCCAAAGAACCGCTCTCATTGATGAAGTACGGACAAGGCCCCATGGTCTTTTCGTTCGCTGGCAGGTTTCACACTGATCTCGACATCCTGACCGAGCGCGGTCAGGAACTCCATCAGGCGGCCAACGGAAAGCTTCCAGAACGGCTTCGAAAAGTCGGCAGACACGCGACGATCGCGGAAAGAAAGTCGGTTCGATACGAGTCTCCCTCACGCACTGCGATCGCATGTGACTGAGGACGCGAGAGTCGGCGACAGTGTGGATTCGCGGGCTGGCGTGCTTGACCAAACGCCGGTGTGGCGTTCGGCGTTCCATACCGCTCCCGCAATCCGGAAGCGGCCGTGCTCTACCGGGTGGTCGCCGACGAACTGGAGACGTTCCTCGCCAAGCGGCAGGAGTGCGACCGCCCGGTTCCCGGATTCGTTGAACAGGAGTTCCGCGCGTTCCTGGACT
>CAZTTI010000524.1:0-4290 GCA_964615925.1 uncultured Solibacteraceae bacterium | reverse complement strand
CCGCCACGACGGCGCCGTCTGCACGTCCTCCAACGCTCCGGCCGTCATGCGGTGGGCGCTGGAACGGGGCGACAAGATCCTTTTCCTTCCCGACCAGCACCTGGGACGAAACACGGCCGTCGGGTTGGGTTTCCGCCTCGAGGAGATGACGGTCTGGGATCCGTATCGGCCTTCCGGGGGGAACGACCGGGCCACGCTGGTCGACAGCCGCATCATCTTGTGGAAAGGCCACTGCTCGGTTCACGGACGCTTTCTCCCCGAGCATGTTTCCCGCGTGCGCGAACGTTATCCGGGGATCCGCGTCATCTCGCACCCGGAGTGCCGCTATGAAGTCGTCCAGGCCTCCGATGACGTCGGATCCACCGAACACATCATCAAGTGCGTCACGCAGGCGCCGGCAGGAACGCGCTGGGCAATCGGAACCGAGATCCATCTGGTCAACCGCTTGCGGAACGAGAATCCCGACCGGTTCATCATCCCGCTCGACGACTGCGGCTGCCTCTGTTCGACCATGTTCCGTATCGATCCATCGCACCTGCTGTGGTCGATGGAGAGCCTGGTCGAGGGCCAGGTGGTCAACCAGATCACGGTTCCCGAAGAAGTCGCCCGTTGGGCCCGCGTGTCGTTGAACCGGATGCTGGATATTACAAACTGAACGCGGCCGAGCCCAGTCACGAGGCGAATTCCGATGGACGAGTTCAAGACCCTGATCCGCGAGGTGCCCGACTTTCCGAAGCCCGGCATCCTGTTCTACGACATCACGACACTCCTGAAGGATCGCGAAGGCTTCTGCCGGCTGATCGACTACATGACGCTGCACACGCGCCCGGCCCACGCCGACGTCGTGCTGGGCATCGAGGCCCGCGGTTTCATCTTCGGGCCCGCGCTCGCGTACAACATCAACGCGGGTTTCGTGCCGATTCGTAAGCCGAACAAGCTTCCGGGGGCGACCGAGTCGGTGACCTACGACCTCGAGTACGGCAGCGACACTCTGGAGATCCATACGGGAGCGGTCGAAAAGGGCGCCCGCGTCATCATCGCCGACGACCTGCTGGCGACCGGGGGCACGGCGATGGCGGCGGCCCAACTCGTCGAGAAGGTCGGCGGCGTCGTTGCGGGTTTTGCCTTCGTCGTCGAGCTGGACTTCCTCAAGGGACGCGAAAAGCTGGCGGGGTACGACGTCTTCTCCCTGATTCACTACGATTCTTGATCGCGAAGGCGAGTCGGCCCGTCAATTTGATAGGCTCGGGGAGATGGAACACCTTCTCGGCTCAGTTGCCTGTTCGATCCTCATGGCGTCATCCCTGTTCGGCCAGGCGGTGGGAGATGCGGTGGCCGACCCCGCGCCCGTTGTCGCGGCGGTCTCCGTGTCCGTGACGGCTTCAGGCACTTCCGTCATGGATCTCGGCCCCGAAGACTTCGCCCTGACTGAATATGGAGTGAGCGCCGGCGTCGAAAGGCTCGAGACCCCGGATGCCGGGTTCAACGTCGTCCTGGTGATCGACACGAGCCCGGGTAACGATCTCGGCCCGGGTTGGGTCCGGGAGACGCTCTCGCTCCTGCTCGAACGCCTGGATGCCGGAACCCGGATCGCCCTGATCGAGGCACAATCGCCGGCGCCGGAATTCCTCGCCCTGACCGATGATCGCGCGGCCATCCGCGCGAAGCTCGATCGGCTCGAGGCGACGGGCCGTCCGACCAACCGCATCTATGACCGCGTCGTCGACGCGTACCTCATGTTACTGGACGAGGGCACGCCCCGCGGAGCCGTCGTCGTCCTGACCGACGGGATCGACGTGGGAAGCGACCGGGGAGAGGATTCGTTCCTCCGCGCAATCCGCGTCGCCGGAATGCCGATGTACGTCCTGGCGACCGACAACGCGGAAGGATACACCGGGGGCCTCGGGGCGCGGGCCGAGAGCGTGCCCGGGGGCGAGCGGTTCCGCGCAGCTTTGAGCACGCTGGCCGATCAATCCTCCGAGTTCTACCGGACCTTGCGCGACCGCTGGCGCGAACGCGCCGTTTCCAGCGGCGGCGCGTTCCTCGACGTCGGTGTCGATGATAGCGATGATAGCGGCGATCGACGAGCCGTCGACCAACTCGCCGCCCATCTCAACGCGACCTATACGCTCTACTTCTATTCCCGCGGCCCTTCCCCCGGTGCGGATCATACACCGGTCGAAGCTGGCGTCGTCCGGCCCGGAGTCGACATCCTCGCTCCGGACGGGATCTGGTGGCCCGAGCCCTGATCGGAGCTTGGGCCCTGGCCGCCGGGCTGATATCCTCGTGTTCGTGAACCCGTTCGTCGATCGCGATCGAGCCGCCCGCGCCTGGGTTGCGGGGGCCCTTCTCCCGGCCTTTCTCCTGTTCGGGTTGGGCTCGGCGCTCGAGGTCTTCCATCCGGTCGAGGAGTCCCTCCGCCACGGCGAGCCGCTCCACGCCGTCGACGAATCCCGGGCGGCGATCCACGCGCATGACGCGCCCGCTTTCGATCACGATCATCACTTCTGCGCCCATGCGAACGCCGTTGCGCATGTTGCCCGGCTCGGGACCGCGTTCGAATCCGCCGGGGCGTTCGTGCCCCTCGCGTGGAACGCCTCCGACCGGCCCACGAGTTCCGTCCTCGCAGTCCTCGACCGCGGACCGCCCGTCCTCCTCTAGCGAATCCCTTTCCTTTCGGTAGAGATTCACCGCCACCTGCCGGGATGGTGTTCCCGGCGGCAGCGACGTTATCGGAGGTTGCCGTGCGACGTCTTCCAATCCTTGCGTTCCTCTTGTTTTCCGCGCCCCTGGTATCCGCGTCTCCCCGGCAGTCCGGAGTCGTGGAAGGTGTCGTCACGCTTCCCAACGACGAACCCGCGCACCAGGCCAGCGTCATGATTGTGGAACTGGGCCTGATCGACGAGACCGACGCCGAGGGCCGCTATCGATTCGAGGATGTTCCTCCAGGAACGTACGAGATCATGGCGTACCAGTCCGGCCTGGATGCGCTTCCCAGCTTCGTCACCGTGGCCGCGGACACCGTCCAGACGGCCGATGTCCGGATGCGCGTCAGCCGCGCGGGAACCGAGATCACGATCACGGCCACGGATCAGGAGCAGAGCACGTTTCGGGCCGTGCAGTCGGTGACGTCGCTCGATGCGTTCGAGTTGTCCGAGTTGATGGCCACGTCGATCGGGGACGTCCTGGCGGGCGAGGCCGGGATCGCGAAGCGCAGCTTCGGCCCGGGCAGCTCCCGTCCCGTCATACGGGGATTCGACGGGGATCGGGTGCTCGTGATGCAGGACGGCGTGGGCGTCGGATCGCTGGCGTCGCAATCGGGCGACCACGGGGAGCCGATCGATCCGAGCAATGTCGAGCGGATCGAAGTCCTGAAGGGCCCGGCGACGCTCCTGTACGGCAGCAACGCGGTGGGGGGCGTCGTCAACGCGATCAGCAGTCACCAGGAAGTGCACGACCAGCCCCATCAGGGTCTTCGCGGCCAGGTGTCGTCGGCGGTGGGTTCGGCGAACCGGCAGGCGACCGGAAGCTTCAACGTGGAGGGGGGATTCGGAAACTGGATGGTGTGGGCCGGTGGTGGCGGCCAGCGGACGTCGGACTACGACACGCCGGTGGGCGCCATCGACAACTCCGCGACCCGGATCTCGAACGGCAATATGGGATTCGGCTGGTTCGACGAACGCATCTTCGCCACTCTCGACTACAAGGCCAATGACGGGCGGTACGGGATTCCTTTCGCCAACGAGTTCCATGGTCACGAAGACGAAGAGGATGACGAGGAGCTCGACGCTGTGGACGTCGCGTTCCGGAGGCACAACTTCCGGTTCACCGGGGGTGTGCGCAATCTTTCTGGCGCGATCGCGGGATTCGAGCTGTCGCTGAACTCGAGCGACTGGAACCATGACGAGGTCGAGACGTTTCCCGGTGGCATTCAGGAAGTCGGGACGACGTTCGAGAACCAACAGTTCGCCTATCGCGGGGTCTTCACCCAGGCCCGGCGCGGCCGCCTTTCCGGGAGCTTCGGGTTTCAGGGCACGATCCGGAGTTACGAATCCATCGGCGAGGAGGCGCTGGCGCCGCCCGTCGACCAGGACATGTTTGCCGTGTTCGCGCTCGAGGAACTCGACTTCGAGAGCGTCCGGCTGCAGTTCGGCGGACGCGTCGAAACCAATCGATTCGACCCCGAGGAACGGGCGGGCCATGCATTTACGGGTGTGTCCACGGGGATGGGTGGCCGTTTCGATCTCTGGGAAGGGGGTGCGTTCGTGGCCAACTTCACGACCTCGTACC
>CAZTTI010000523.1:0-3870 GCA_964615925.1 uncultured Solibacteraceae bacterium | reverse complement strand
AATTGCGGTACCCACACGTTGCCCTGCGCAAACCGGTGAAATCCGCGCTAGTCGACCCGGTGCCAGTTCCGCGTCGGAGAACGCGTCCATCCATGGTAGGGGTGCTGGTCGAGGAGGCGCCGGTTCCGGAGAAGGAAGACCAGAACGACTCCGGCCGCGAAGCCACCGACGTGGGCCCAGAACGCGACGCCTCCCCGGTCCACGCCGAGCGTGCCGAATCCGCCGACGAGTTGGATCACGAACCAGTACCCGAGCATGAGGAACGCCGGCACGGCAACGGTCGTGATGAAAAATCCCAGCGGGACCAGCATGTGCACGTGGACGCGCGGATAGAGGACGACGTAGGCGCCCATCACGCCCCCAATGGCACCGGAGGCCCCCACCATCGGAATCGCCGAGCCGGGACTCGCCCAGACCTGGGCTACCGCGGCGGCAAGGCCCGACAAGACATAAAAGACGACGAACCGGCCATGGCCCATGGCCCCCTCCACGTTGTCGCCGAAGATCCAGAGGAACCACATGTTCCCGATCAGGTGGAACCATCCCCCGTGGAGAAACATCGACGTCAGCGCCGTGTGCCAGCGGCCGCCTTCGCCGAGGACGCACACCGCGTCAGGACCGAGCTCAACGCTCACACCGGATCCAATCGTCCCGAGCAGCTCACCCGGAATGAGGCCGAGGCGGCACACCGATGCCGAGATGTAGGGCTCGGTGCCCATGCCCTGCACGAGGACCCAGGCGGCCACGTTCGCCAGCGCGATGGCGTAGGTCGCGTACGGGGTCAGGACCTTCGGGTTGTCGTCGCGAATCGGAAACATTCAGCCGCGGCTCCGTCGCTCAGTCCGGGTCATCGTCGGAGCTACCGCCGAACAAGCCGCCGAGGATTCCGCGGATCGTGTCGGCGGTTCCCCCGTCGGGGGCGTCGACGTTCGACGTGCCCTCCTCACCCTCGGCTCGGTTGCGACCCAGCAGGGCGTCGAGGAATCCCGAGGGATTGTCCAACGCGCGCTCGAGCTGCATCCGGGCGAGAGCCTCGGTATCCGGCGTGAAGCGGGGATCGGCAAAAGCACCCGTGACCCGCACCGGAAGCACGAGTTCCCCGGCAGTATTGGTGAACGCGGTCTCGATGCCGCGCCCAACTCCCGACGCGCGCACCTGATCGCTGAACTCTTCGGAGAGTACAGCAGCGAGCCGCAGGTCGAGGGTTTCGGAGGCCAGGTCGGCCATGCCGGCCAGAGCCACTTCGCCAATGGTGAGCTGGGCCACCAGGTCTTCGGTCCGCGCGATTCCGTCGGTCACGTCGACATTGCCGCGGAGCGTGATGATCTCGGTGAAGTCCTGTTCCGGCGTGCCGTCATCGAACCCCACGAGCGAGCCGAGTTTTCCCGCGGCGTCGAAGCCGAGGACACGGAGTGGAGCAAAATCCAAGTTGAGGTTTCCGTCGAGAAAGCGCGCCACGGACTCGGATCGCACCGAGTCGAGCGGTCCCGAGGCCCGCATGTCCAGGTTCATGCGGCCCGCCCCTTCGACCCGGTCGAGACCGGCCACCCCGTAGGCACGCGTGATCGACTGAATCTCCTCCAGGGTGGCGTCCTGTGCCTCCAGGCCGGCGTCGATCACGGGATTCTCGGAGGCATATCCGGCAACGCTGAAGCGAGCCGTCGCAAGGGTTTCACCGGCACGGACCTGGAAATCGTCCGCCCGGATGTCGATCGGTGTGAGCGCCACATCGATCGCATCCACCTCCACCGGAACGCGAACCCGCTCCCCGGAAATCCGGAGATCCCGTCCGGCGATCGTGCCTTCGAGCCGCGGGTCCGAGGCGGGACCCGACGCGCGGACGTCGATGGAGGTCCGTCCTTCGACCACCACATCCGGAGGAAAGGCAACACCGAAGGCCGAGGCCATTCGCGCCACTTCGGCGATGGAGATATCGTCCGATCTCGCCTCCAGATCGATCACGACCGGGGCGAGCCCAAAATTGATCGTTCCCGTCACCGCGATGGGCGTGGCGCCGAGTTCGACCGAGGACGAAGTGATGGAAACCTGACGGCCGGGGAGGTCGGCCATGGCATCGTATTCGAGCGCTATGGGAAAGCCGAGATCGAGGTCTTCGAAACGCGCCCGTTCGAGGACCAGCCTTCCAACGGCCCGAACGCTTCCGGCGTCGTTCTCGATCGTCGTCTCTCCGGAAAGCGACCCGTTGGCGGTGGCCAGCAGATCGGAATGGAGGAATCCGCGAAGACCATCCATGCCCACTTCCCTCAGCGTGAGGGCGCCCGTGACCGGTGTCGCCAGCGGATCCTCGAGTTGGAGCGGGCCGACGGTTCCCGACAAGGCCATTTCCTGGGCCCCTTCGCCCGGGAGGTGGGCCGCAATCTCGAAGGAAAAGGGTCGCCCCGGCGAGAAATCGGTCAGGGTCAGATCGATATGATCGTACACGGTCCGATCCGGGCCGCGCCCCAGATCGGTCACCGCGACAAGGCCGTCTCGAATCGTCAACCGCCGAAGCTCGAATCGGGTCGTGGCCGCCGATCCGGACGCGGGGGCGCCCTCCTCCTCCTCGGCTTCACCGTCGTCCCCGCCCAGCGTGGAGAAGTTCCAGACGCCGTCGGTGCTCCGCACCAGGTCGACACTCGGACGGTCCAGTTCGAGGGAGTTGATGCGCACGTCCCCGGAAAGCAGCCCGAACAGGCTGACGCTGACGGCAAGCCGCTCGGCGGTTACGAACGCGGATCGGTCCCCGAATCCGGGGGCTTCGGCGATCACGGTCGTTTCCACCTGGAAACGCGGCGGAAGGAGCCCCAGGCTCATCTCGCCCAGCGTCACGTCGCGTCCCAACTCCGCTTCGAGGCGCTGCTCGATCTCCTCGCGATAGGAGTTGACGTCGATGACCATGATGGCGACGCCGGCAGCCAGGACCAGAACGGCGGCGATGCCGCCGAGGATCAGGGCGAGTTTTCTGCTCATGGAACCTCCCGTCGCGTGCTCCAACACCAAGGTGCAGTATCGATTCTAGGCCCGGAGAGTCCGCGAGGCCAGCCCTCGGCGAGCGAAAGCCGAGCGAAAGCCCGTTGCGGGAGGCTGCCCCGCTCCGTACCATAACGACGGATTTTCAAGAACCCGGACCGCTTTCAGGGAGCAGCCACTCCCGCCTGGAGGGCCCATGTTGGACGAGTTCAAGAAGTTTGCGATGCGCGGCAACGTGATCGATATGGCCGTCGGCATCATTCTCGGCGTCGCCTTCGGCCGGATCGTCACATCGTTCGTCAACGACATCTTCATGCCTCCGATCGGCCTCATCGTCGGGGGCGTCGACTTTACGGACCTGTTCGTGACCCTCGGTGAAGGGACCTACGAAACGCTGGCCGCCGCCCAGGAGGCCGGCGCCGTGACCCTCAACTACGGGTTGTGGCTCAACGCCGTCATGGACTTCGTGATCGTCGCTTTCGCGATCTTCATGGTCGTCCGCCAGATGAACCGGCTGAAAGCGAAAGAAGAAACCGCGCCGGCGGCGCCGCCAAAAGAGGAAGTCCTCCTGACGGAGATCCGCGACCTTCTGAAAGCGCGTCCGTAAACGGGCCCTCTCGACGGGATACAATTTCCCGGTGACACATCGGAAGCAGCGGAGTTGTGTCTGGGCCGCGATCGCCCTGTGGACGTTGGCCGTCCCGGCCGCGGCGCGCCAGGCGGACGACCTGGCGCACCGCGTCGAGGTGGTGCGAACCGGTTACGGCGTGCCCCACATCTATGCCGACGACTACCGGGCTCTGGGGTACGCCCTCGGGTATCTGCAGCTCGAGGACTATGGCTCGCCGATCGCGATGGGGATGGTCCGCTCGCGCGGCGAACTGGCGCGTCACCAGGGCC
>CAZTTI010000522.1:0-3067 GCA_964615925.1 uncultured Solibacteraceae bacterium | reverse complement strand
AACAGCGTCCCGCCCCAGAGCGCGGCCACGTGCTCTTCGCCACCGTCGTGGACGGTAAGGATTGTCGAGATCGTCCCGTGGGTATGACCCGGCGTCAGGTACGTCCGGACCACGTGGTCCCCGAGCGTGATTTCCATGCCGTCGGTCGCGACGATGTCGCGTGAGGCCATGACGTCGTCAGAGTTGTTGCTTTCGTACAGCTCCCAGTCCGCCTCCGACATCACCACCTGCGCTCCATGCTGCTGCAGCACGCCCGCGCCGCCGGAATGATCGCCGTGCGCATGGCTGATGATGACGTAGCGGATCTCTCCGGGATCGATTCCGAGCCGCTCGAGACCGCCGATGATCTCCGCTTCGGCGGAATAATCGAAGATCGCGTCGACGACGATGATGCCTTCCGATGTTCGCAGTCCCCAGGCGGAAAACTGGGTCTGGCCGAGATAAAACAGGTCGTCGAACACCTGAACCGGATCGGTGTACCACTCGCGTTCCGGGTCGGTGGTCGGGAGCGCTCCGGGGACCGTGATATCCGGAGCGGCGGCGTTCACCGCCTCGATCGGCCCCGCGCAGAGTTGTCCCAGGACGAAAAGATGATCCGAACCGGCGGCTTCGCGGGCGGCGTCGAGGTGTTCTCCGACGATGTCCCCCCCTGTCGCTTCGGGTTCAGGTTCGGAAGTCGTACACGCTGCGCCCGAGAAGGCGAGCACGAGGACCAGGGACAGATACCGGTGCTTCATGTGAGGGTCCTCCGTCGATGGAAGTGGAGTAGTATCACTAGCGCAATCTCAATCGATTCCTTATAGGATTGGGGGCAATGATCCAAACGGCTCAAAGAAGCTCCCGCTCGATGCGGGAAACGATATCACGTCGTCGACGAATCCGGCGGGTCCTGGTCTGGGGCACGACCTCTGGCCTGGGACTCGTTCTGATCACCTTCGGTCAGGGGCAAACCCCGGAGCGGAGCGCGCGGCCCTGGTGGGCGCCCGGCATCACGGCGACGTTGCCCGCGGCCGTGGAATATTCCAATGAGTACGGCCGGTTCGGTCTGGTGAATGCGGCGGGCCCGATATCGACCGGCGGGCATGCCTTCTTCGAGCCGATCGGGACCAATGGGCGCGCCTGTGTGACCTGTCACCAGCCGGCCGACGCCATGAGTCTTTCCCGGACGACGATTCAGGAGCGATGGGAAGCAACCGGCGGCCGCGATCCGCTGTTTGCCGCGGTGGATGGCCGCAACTGCCCGCACTTACCGGTGGGAGAACAGGCATCGCATTCGCTGCTGCTCGATCGCGGTCTGATCCGGGTCGCCTTGCCCTGGCCCCCGCGCGCAGCGGACGGATCGGTGATCGAACCGGAGTTCGAGATCGAAGTCATACGCGATCCGGCCGGATGCAACCGGCATCCGGAGTACGGGCTGGAGAGTGACGAGCCGCGAATCTCGGTCTACCGCCGCCCGCGTCCGGCAATCAATCTGCGCTACGTCACGTCGTCGCGGTTCGGGGTCTCCCGTATCGTCGGGAAGAGCGGCGGTCTGGCGGCGATCGACCCGGAAACGCTTCGTCCGGTGAACATGAACATGATGTCGGACGCGCGCGAACCGACTCTCCGAACGCAAGCGCAATCGGCGGCGGCCACGCATCTCGAGCTCGACCGCGAACTGACCGACGCCGAGCTGTCCCAGATCGAGTCGTTCGAGTTGCAGCTTCATGGCGCCCAGATCGAGTCCTCGGTCGCGGGGAGACTCGATGAGGCCGGAGGACCCGCTGCTTTCGGTCCACAAGCGATGCTGAACGGGGAAGATGGCGTTCTCGGCAACAACACGACCCGCTACGTCTTTCCGATGGGCGATGCCTGGCAACAGGCCGAAGATGCATTCCGCGACTCGGTGGCCCGCGGTCACGACGTGTTTTTCTTCCGCACGTTCTGGATCCGCGATGCGATGCACATCAATTCGGTCGGCCTCGGCAATCCGATCAAGCGGACCTGCTCGACGTGTCACGGCATGCACATGACGGGGATGGATGCGGCCAACGGCTGGATGGACCTCGGCACGACGAACCTTCCGTGGGCGCTGGAGAAACCTGTCAGTCCATGGTCGGACGGGCCATCCGAGATGCCGTTGTTCAAGCTGACGTGTCGGGACGATCTTCCCCCGCATCCATTTCTTGGTCGAGAGATCTACACGCAGGATCCGGGACGGGCGCTGATATCCGGACGATGTGACGACATCGGCGCGATCGTGATCCAGCAGTTCCGGGGTCTGGCGGCACGGGCGCCGTATTTCTCCAACGGCTCCGCGGCGACCCTGCGGGAACTCGTCGACTTTTACGATCGGCGTTTCAACATTCAGTTCACGGAGCAGGAAAAGGTGGATCTCGTCAATTTCCTGAGTGTGTTGTGAGGAAGTTCTACACCTCGCGTTGGATCGTCGTCGTGGTCTTGTGGGCTTTCGCGCCAGCGGCCCTGGCACAGAACCGGATCAACTTTGTGAGTTGCCCGATCGTACGCGATACGCCGACCGTTCCGTGCTGGCTGAGCGAATACGACGGCGAGCTCTACTACATGGGGATCCAGACCGACGTCAGCGCCGAATTTCATCCGCCCTACCTGGGACATCGGGTGTTGGTCGAAGGGGCCATCGCCGAGGACCGGCCTCGAATTTGCGGCGGCGTGGTTCTCGATCCTATCCGGATCTCGGTCATGCCCGAACTCGATGGATCGTGCAACATGATCTTGCCGGCGGTCGAGGAGTACACGATCGATTTCAACCCGCGTCCTCCCGGGCCAAGTGGCGGCCGGCTCGCATTCGCGCCGCCACCGGACGCCGCACCCGCATCCGAGCCGAGACCAACTCCGTCAGGTCCGAGAACGTTCACCATCTACTTCGACGTCGATCAGGGCATCGCCTTCCGGCATCCTGGCGACGTGCTCGCGGCGTATGACTACGCGAACGAGATCGCGGCCGGCAGCATCACTATTCGGGCGAGCCGTGGCTCGACGCTGCTGACCAATGGCGAATTGGTCACCGAGTCCGCCGGGATTGCCCAGCGCCGCGCCGCGCAGGTCG
>CAZTTI010000521.1:0-3741 GCA_964615925.1 uncultured Solibacteraceae bacterium | reverse complement strand
GGGGAGGGAAGGGGCGATCAACGGACCTGGAGGAGGAACCCCTTTCGGGAACCACGTCACGCCGGGCTTCTTCTCCACGACAGGAATGCGCATGGTGGCCGGCGATGGGTTTACCGAGGAAGACCGTCAGGACGATGACGTGATCGTCATCAGTGAAACGATGGCTCGTATCGGCTGGCCGGAGCGATCTCCGCTCGGCGAGTGCGTATTTTTCGGCGAAGACGACCCGTGCAAGAGAGTCATTGGGGTGGTCGCCGACGCGATCCGGTTCTCGTTCATCGACGAAGAGCCGCATCCCTATCTCTATCGTCCTATGTCGCGGGACTTCACAGGCCGCCGGTCATTGCTGGTCCGGACTTCTCCCGGGAGCCGCCGGCCCGACGCCGAGATCCGGCAGGCGCTGATCCAACTGGATCCCGCCCTTCCCTACGTCAGCATTGAGACGCTGGGGGAGGCACTCGACCCGCAGATCCGGCCATGGCGCCTCGGGGCTTCCGTCCTTACGGCGTTCGGGATCCTGGCCATCGTTCTGGCGATGGTCGGGCTCTGGTCCTCGCTATCGTATGCGGCTTCCCAGAGGAGGAACGAGTTCGCCATTCGCATGGCCGTCGGTGCCGAGGCGGGCCACCTGATCCGACTCGTGCTGACGGACGGGTTGCGAACGGCCCTGGTTACGGTTGTCTCGGGAGTTCTGATTGCCCTGGCCGTCAGCCCGTTGCTGGCCGAAATGCTGTTTCAGGTTTCGCCCCGGGACGGATCCGTGCTCACCGCCGTTGCCGCAGGCGTGTTGACGCTCGCTCTGTTGGTGAGTGTCGTCCCGGCCTGGCGCGTGTCCCGCATTCATCCGGCTGAAGCGCTCCGGTCGGATTGAACCAGAACGCTACTCGTGCCGGAGTGTCGTCATGGGGTCCGCGGAGGCCGCAAGGCGCGAGGGAATGTAGTTCGCAGCGATGGCGACGGCGAGGAAAACCGCGGTGACGGCGCTGAAGACGTAGGGATCCATCGGTGTCACTTCGAACAGATAGCTGGAAGTGAGACGGGTCAAAGTCGCGGATAGAGCCAGTCCTGAAGCCAGGCCGAGAAGCAGCGGCAGCGCCCCACTGGCGAGCGCGGATCCGACCACGCGCCCTGCACTCGCGCCCAATGCCAACCGAATCGCGAACTCGCGTCTTCGCGCGGCCACGGTATACGCTGCTACGCCGTAAATGCCTGAAAGGGCGAGCACGAGTGCCGTTCCAGCGAACGCGCCAAGCAGCGTCGTGCGGAATCGAGGTTCCGACCAGTATCGGTTCGCTGCCAGCGCGGCGTCGAGGCTCCGGATATTGTCCACCGGCATTCCGGGATCGACCGCTGCGACCTGCGCGCGGATCAATGATCCGACGTCCTCCGCGCCGGGGCGCGTCTTCACGAGCAAAGTTGCGCAGAATTCACATGGACGAAAGATTTCAGGCGTTGAGGAGGCGAATCCGCTCATCACGCTGTGGTTCAGATCTTCGACGACGCCGACGATGGTATGCCAGGCCGCATTGGGATCGGCCCCCGGCCGGAGCATGACGCGTCGCCCGAGCGCACCGCCTTCAGGCCAATACAGCCGAACGAAGGCCTCGTTGACCACGACGCCCTTCTCGCCATCGTCGAAGGCGCGGCCGCTGGTCATGTTCATGCCCAGGGTGCGGAAATAGTCGGCGCTGACATCGGTCGTGATCGTTCTCGGTTCGATTCGATCTTCGGGAATTCCTTCGACCACGTAACCCAGGAAACCGGTTCCCGAATCGATGGGGGACCGGCCGAAGCTGACCGTGTCCACTCCAGGCTGAAGCCGAATCCGACTGATGATCTGGTCGTAGACCGGGAGGCTCGCTTCGACACTTGGATTCCGATAGCGGACTCCGATGTCGGCCGCAATGACGTTCTCGGTGTCCAGACCCAAAGGCGTGCCCAGGAGGTTCAGGAAACTTTGCGCGAAGAGTCCCGCTCCGATCAGAAGAACCGTCGCCAGCATTACCTGCAGGCCCACGAAGGTTTGCTGTACCCGCCGATGGCGCCGGCTCTCCGAACTCCTGGAAACACCCTCGCTCATGGCCGCCTGAATCTGGAAGCGTGAACCCCGCATGGCCGGAAGGATTCCGAAACCGATCGACGCAACGAGGGTCACCACGACGGCGAACAACAGGACGATTGGATCGATGTAGATGTCTTCGAGACGCGGAAAGGTTGGAGGAATCACCGTCAACATGGCCTGCATGGCTCCGTAGGTCCCCAGGACGCCGGTCAATCCTCCCAGACTGGCCAGGACGAGGCTTTCCGTCAGCAGCTGGCGAATGAGCCGGCGTCGTCCACCTCCCAGTGCCATGCGGACCGCGATTTCGGGCTGGCGGCCGACGCATCGACAGAGCAGCAGGTTCGAGACGTTGACCACGGCAACCAAAAGGAGGAGCCCGACGCTTCCGAACAGCATCAGGATCTGTGTCCGGTTCCGGCTGCCGCCGATCTCTCTCCCGAGGATGGACTGCACCTGCATGGTGCGCGTCACGTTCGAGCCGTACTCCACGTCAATCCGTGCGATCAAAGCGTTCAATTCCGCCTCGGCACGCTCTACGGTGAACCCGGGACGCAGCCGGGCCACACGCGTTCCCACACCTTCGAAGGGGCCGTCCATGGCAAACCAGAGTTCCGCCGATAGAGGCGACCGGAAGCGGGGCGGCATCACACCGATGACCGTCGCCGTGCCTTCTTCAAAGCGTATCTCGGACCCGATGACGTCCTCGGCGCCGCCCAACCGTCCCTGCCAGAAACCGTAGCTGACGATGGCGTTGGGCAACCCGGCGTCCTCGGCCGTGAAGTCCCGGCCCAGCAAGGGCCGGGTGCCGAGCACGGACATGAACTGGGGCTCGACACTCTCCCCCATGATCGGCCGCGCGCCCAGGTCGTCCATGAGAACGCGTCGGGCGATGGTGCGCAGAGCGACACCCTCGAAGATATGGTTCTGGACGGGCCAGTCGACGGCGGGAGGGGCGTAAATCGGGGGGCTGCCATCGTCAGGAATGTCGTGGCTGCCGGGGACGAGGACCAGACGTTCCGCGTCATCGTAGGGCAGAGGACGGAGCAGAACGCCGTTGACGACGCTGAACATCGTCGTCGTTGCGGTGATCCCGACGCCCAACGACAACACTGCCACCGCTGTGAACGCGGGTTTGCGGGACAGCATTCGAACCGCGTATTGGACGTCCTTGAAGAACGTCTGGACAAACATGCCGGGCGCGATCGCGCGGACGCGCTCCTTGGTTTGTTCGACGCCTCCGATCTCCATCCGCGCCAACCGGAGCGCCTGGTCTCGATCCATGCCTTCCGACATGCGGTCGGCGACAAACATCTCGATGTATTCGCGGACGTCGGAGCGGAGGTCCTCTTCGACCCGGGGACGCCGGAAGACCCAGCGCAAGAAGGCGAAGAATCGATGAATGAGTGTCGTCATTGTGCTCATGCCCCTTCGAGGACGCTCCGGATTGCCACCGAGACACGATCCCAGCGGAATTCTTCTTTCGACAGGTACCGTCGTCTCGCGGCGGTCAGCTGGTAGTACTTTGCCTTTCGTTTGTTCTCCGTCGAACGCCAGACCGCGGCCAGCTTGCCGTCGTGTTCCAACCGGTACAGAGCGGGAAACAGAGATCCCGGGTTGAGGCGAAACGCATTGCTCGTGAGACTCGACAGACGCTGGGAGATTCCGTAACCGTGCAGCGG
>CAZTTI010000520.1:0-4575 GCA_964615925.1 uncultured Solibacteraceae bacterium | reverse complement strand
TCGGTGGCGTTGCCGTTGCGCTCTTCCATGTCGCCGTCGAGGTCTGATCCGGACGAAAGAAAGCAACGAAACGATGAAGCGCCGCGGATCCCCGGGTTTCGTCGTTTCAGTGCCCGTTCTGAGCCCCCATCCGCACGGTCTCCCGCTCCCACAGCTTCAGCACTGTGTCGGAATCGAGGTCGTCCACACCGAACAGGATGTTCGTGAGCACCTGCCGGACTTCCGCCGGCGACATCGCATACTTCCGGGCCAATTCGCTATGAAACGTCGAAACCGTCTTCCGGGCATTCGTGAAACGCACGGCGCTCGACAGGCTCGTCAGGTACGCGCGCACTGCGCTGGGATGAGCGGTCTTCAGATTGACCGCCACGTGCAGCTCGAACCACCCGAGCAGGCCCTGCGGAATCGAGTGCAACGTCATCCGCCTTCCGGCCGCCCGCCGGGCGTGGCTGACGAAGGGTTCCCATCCGGCGATCCCCTGGATCCGGCCGTCGACCAGGGCGTGGACGCAGGCGTCCAGGGAGGGCAGCTCGAGAGCGTGGGGAAGCTCGAAACCCCAGTTCCGGCTCTCGTAGCGCAGCCGCGTGCCGAAAGACGAACCCGACAGGATCCCGAAACGGATGCCTTTCAGATCGAACGTCGAATCGACGAGGCGCGTGGAGATGCCCGCGATGTACATCCGCGCCAAGCGGCAGAGCCGCGCGCAATACGGTGGAAACCAGTGCAGGAGGTCTCCCGGCACGACGACGAGGTCGGCCTGGCCGCTGACGAGGATTTCCAGGCCGTCTTTTCCGTGGGATGTTCGCAGGACTTCGGGTTCGATCCGGTAGCGGCGGGCGAGTGCGCCGTACGGCGTCCCGGCCTTCGGTTCCCAGAGGAGCATCGAGTTGGGGATGACCGAAAGCGTCCGGGTCTCCCCGATCCGGAGTCCGACCGTGTCGAGGCGCGAGGCGAGCAGTTCGACCGCCCGCGGCGTCCGCGCCGTAGGGATCCTCATCCACCGCATCAGCGTCGACCGGTTCAGATCCTCGAACCCCTCATGGACCCGGAGGGCTTCGGCCATGGCTTCCAGAGACGTAAACTGCTTGCGCAAGGCCGAGAGTTCGCGGGACCATTTCCTGGGCGGATGGGGTCGGCCGGACATCGTGAGGTCCAGAATATCGCCGAGGCGGGGTTGTCGCAACAAATTGCAACACAAAGGCCGTTGTTCGCTGGATGGAAAAGGTTATTTAGTAGAGGCACAGATTCGCCCGCGAGGGCGGGAAATGCAATGAATCGAAAAGCCGGGATCCAAAGTCGCGTTGGAGTGAGGAGACCATCATGAAACCGATCGCGAACGTTGCCGCGAATTTCGCCTTTATCCTGACCGCGCTGGCTCTTCCGGCCGCGGCCCAGGTTTATGTCGACGAGGCCGGGCCCGGTGTCGCGCGCCTCAGCGTGGTTTCCGGCGACGTCGTCGTCCGGCGCGGCGATTCCGGAGAGTTCATCGCGGGTGAGTTGAACGCGCCATTGGTCGCCCTGGACCACGTCCTGACCGGTCCGGACGCCCGCGCCGAGATCCAGTTCGACTGGGCCAACATGATCCGGCTGGCGCCGAACACCGAGTTGCGGATCGCGTCTCTCGAGGCCAACGATCGATTCATCCAGGTCGCCGAGGGCACGGTCACGTTGAGCGTTTTGCGGGAGGCCGACACGCCGACCGAGATCTCGACGCCCACCGTGTCGGTCCGTCCGCTCGACGAGGGCTCGTATCGCCTGACCGTCCGGCCCGACGGCTCTACCGTCGTGACGGTGCGTTCCGGGGAACTCGAGCTTTTGACGCTCGAAGGCTCCGAGATCGTCGGGCCCCGCCGGACGATGGAAGCCCGGCAGGGCATTGGCGATCCGGACAGCGTCCTGCTGGTCCGCGTGTCGAATCTTCCCGAAGACGACTGGGACCGCTGGAACTTCGCGCGCGACCGCGAGTTCTCCCGGAGCGACAGCTACCGCTACGTCAGCCGCGACGTCTACGGCGCCGACGATCTCCATCGTTACGGCCGTTGGGTGAACGATCCGCCGTACGGGTGGGTCTGGGTCCCAGACGTCGGCCGGTCCTGGGCGCCGTATCGCGTCGGCCGGTGGAGTTGGGTGAACTACTACGGATGGACCTGGGTCAGCAGCGATCCGTGGGGATGGGCGCCGTATCACTACGGCCGGTGGTATCACACTCCGGCTTATGGCTGGGCCTGGTACCCGGGGGGCGTGACGGTCCGCCACTACTGGCGGCCGGCGCTGGTGTCCTTTTTCGGTTGGGGCTCGCGGTCGGGATTCAACTTCTCTGTGAGTTTCGGGACGGGACACATCGGATGGGTGCCGCTGGCCCCGTACGAAGTCTATCGCCCGTGGTACGGCCGCGGCCGGAACACCGTTTACGTCGACAACAGCGTGACGGTGGTCAACAACGTCAACATCATCAACAACTATCGGAACGCCCGGTTCGTCGACGGACGGACGGGCGTCACCGGTGTCGACGCGCGGAACTTCGGCCGGATCGAAGTGAACAACACGAACATCGTCCAGGTGCGCAGCGGAGATCTCGCACGGACCGCCCAGGTGCGGGGCCGCGTGCCGCTCGAGCCCGTGGCCGAGAGCCGGCGTTTCAACGACCAGCGCATCGAGGCCGCCGCCGTGGTCCGGAACGAACGCCCCGAGCGCGGGTTCCTGCGCGCCGAGCCGGATCGGCAGGCGGCGCGCCGGGTGGCTGCAGTGTCGCCCGCCGGGCCGGGTTCCAGTACGACGGCCCCTGCGGCCGCCGCGACGCCCAATCCGGTCCGGACGATCGGGGGCCGCGCGGCCGAGCCGCGTCCAGAGGCCACAATCCAGAATTCGGCTCCTGTTGCCCCGACGCCGGAACGGGCGGCTCCGGCCGCGCGGGCCAATGCGGGTGCGGTCACGCGCGGGCCGGACACGCAGGCGGCGACTTCCGCGGCGCGTTCGAGTGATCGCGAAACGTCGAATGCCCCATCCAACCCCGTTGTCGTCCTGCCGCGTCGCGGGCAGGATGGGGCTGGGGAAACGGCGAATGGAAACGCCGGCCGCGGGACGGTCAGCATCGTGGGCGGAAGCGGAAATCGGTCGGAGCCTGGAACCGTCCGCCGGTCGACGACGGAATCGGCGAGTCCGGGCGTCGCGACCACGGCACCGGCGGCACGATCCAATCCCATCATCGATATTGCCCCGCGGCGCGGAGCGTCCCCGAACGCCAACGCGTCGTCATCGCGGCCCGCGGTGAGCCGTGGGCGCTCGGCCGACGCGCTGCCCGAAGTCGTGCCGTCGCCGATGCCGGCCACGCGGCCGGAGGCGGCGAACAGTCCGGCCGCGGCCCCGCGGTCGAATGCTCCGAGCCCCAATGCGCCCGAGGCGCGGCCGGAGGTCCGGAGGTCGCCGATTCCGTCCACCCGGCCTTCGGTGACGGCTTCGCCAGCGCCGGCTCCCCAGCCGTCGAGTCCGGCGCCTTCGGTCTTTCGTCAGAGCCCGTCATCGAGGGCGTCGGAGAGGGCCCCGGCGCCGTCGAGTTCGAACAGCGGGGGGCGAAGCGTCAATGTCCAACCGCGATCGAACCCCGCTCCCGCGCCGAGTCCATCACGCGGCGGCGGAGTCGACACCCGGCCATCGGCCCCGTCGGCTCCCGCCCCTCGGGTGGAGTCCGCGCCATCGCGGCCCGCGCCCCAGGGTAACGGCAACGCCGGTGGCGCCGCTCCCGCCGAGCGAGGCGCGGCACGGCGGGCCGTTCCGCGTTAATCGTCCTCGTCCGCATGCTTCAGGCGTTGCTCGAGTTCGTGGGAACGGCCGGGAATCCGGCCGTTCCCGCTCTCACTTTCTGCCCTCCTTCTGCTCTGCCGAGCCGCCTTTTCCCCCTCGCGTAGCGATCTGCAATTCATAAAATAAATGATTTTACGGAAAGCTCGCCGTTTGGTAGTATCCCGCCTGCAAGATTGCGGATTAAAGGAAGCACCGCCAGGGAGGCGTGTCGGCCGCGTTTGTGCGTGGCCTCTTCCTTGTGTGTCCCGGAACCTTCACACGAGGCCGTCGCCATGAACGATCTGAAGTCCGTCTTTCGTTCTTTTACCCGCCGCAACCGCGCTTCACGTCCGTGCAGAATCGAACGCAAGAGGAAATACGCGATCGAAACGCTGGAGCCCCGGCTGCTCCTGTCCGCGGACGTCCTGCCGATCGATCCGAGTTCCGGCGAGGCGAACCTGCTGGAGCTGGTCGACGCCATCCCCATCAACGATATCGAACAAGCGCTGGACTTCTTCCCCATCCCCTACGTCGTCCTCGCCCAGCAGGAAGGCGGGGATCCCGTGATCCTGAACAACCGGGCCGGCTCTCCCACCAGGGTCGACGTCGACAACAGCAAGGCCACCGGGAAAGGCGGCAGCGGTCATGACCTCATCGTCCAGGTCAACACGGAGCTGCTGCCGACGCCGAACCTCGTCCTGAGCATCGAGAGACTGGGGAACACGAACTTCGTCGAGGACTTCACGATCCTGATCGCGTTTCCTTTCGACGCATTCACGGACGAGATCCTTCCCG
>CAZTTI010000519.1:0-4655 GCA_964615925.1 uncultured Solibacteraceae bacterium | reverse complement strand
GATGATCCGGACCGTCGCCTCCTCCACGCGAATCGTCCGGCCGAGGACGAAGGGATCCCTGGCGAACCTGGAGGACCACAGTCGATGGCTCAGAATCACGGAGGGAGGGGCTGTTCTCACGTCATCGTCATTCGTGAAGTTCCGGCCACTTTCGAGCTGGATACCCAAGAGATCGAAGTAGTTCGCGGATACGAAAACGCCTCTCAGATATTCGCTCGACGATGCATCGTCAGAAAAGAAGGTCTCGAGCCGGTCCAGACGCGGGTGTGCCGCGTCGCTTGCGACGGCCAAGCCGGCAAAGGAATCCCAGGCCGTCTCGGTAAAACGGCGAGAGGCGTCCCAGTACATACCTCTGCGCTGATCTTCGATACCGTCGCGCTCGATCGCTTGCTCAACGACGACGACCCGCGACGCATCGCTCACGGGTAGGGGACGCCACAACACACGGTCCACCAGGATGAGCACAGCCGTCGTCCCACCGATTGCGAGCCCGATCGTCAGGACGGCGGCAAGAGAAGTCGCCGGCCTCGCGACCACGCGCCGGAATCCAGAAGCGCCGTCGCGAAAAATGCCCTCCAGGTGAGTGATCCAGTAGACCTCTCGGACATCCTCCACGATCCGCTGACGATTGCCGAACCGACGTCGCGCCTCGACCTCGGATTCCGGAGGACTCATTCCCTCCGTCCGGTTTTTCTCGGCCCGCATTCGGATATGGCCGTCGATCTCCTCCCGCGTGTCCGCATTCACGCTGCGGAAACGCTCGACGATGAGATGTATCCAGCGGGTCATGTGAACCGAAGCACTTTGTTGATACCGCGTGCCATGGATGACCAGTGAATCTGGGCGTCAGCGAGCCGCTGATGTCCCTTGGCCGTGAGCCGATAATACCGAGCCCGCCGGCCGTTGTCCGTCGTCTTCCACTCCCCTCGCAGGACGCCCTGCTTCTGGAGACGATGCAACGCCGGGTAAAGCGAACCTTCCTCAACGCGCAACAACCCATCGGAAACGGTTTGGATATGCGAAGCGATACCGAAACCATGATTCGGTTCTCGCTCGAGCGTTTTCAGAACGAGAAGTTCAAGGCTGCCCTGTAGTGAATCGGGAGCTGGCGCCATGAAACTTTTTTCCCTAGTGATCTTGGGAAAACTACCCTAGTAATCGATAGGAGTCAAATCTTTCGTGCATCCATTTGAAGGATGAAGGATCACCGCCTCACACCTCGACCCCCGCCCACTTCTCCAACGTCTTGACGACGGTCGTCATGTCCGATTCGTAGCCTTCGCTGGCCGAGGTGATCGCGAGCAACTGTTCGACGGCCGTGCCCACGACCATCGGCATTCCCAGCGCCCGGGCCTCGTCGAGACACAGGCGGACGTCCTTGTCCAGCAAGCCGATGGGGAACCCGAGGTCGTACTTCCGCGGGAGCACGAACTTCGGGATCTTCGTTTCCGTGGCGGTGTTTCTTCCGGTTCCGGCGTTGATGACCTCGATGACGAGCGCCGGATCGAGGCCCGCCTTCTTTCCCAACACGAGGGCTTCGGCGGAAACGGCCATGGCCGTGGCCGACAGCAGGTTGTTCAGGAGCTTCATCGTCTGGCCCTGACCCGGCTCGCTCCCGATGAAATACGGGTGGCCCATCGGCCGGACGATGGGCTCGAGCTCTTCGAAAACGGGTTTCGGACACGCCAGCATCAGGGCCAGCGTTCCGGCTTCGGCACCCGCCAGGCCTCCGCTGATGGGACAGTCCACGCCGACGATGCCCTTTCCGGCGAGGCCCTGAAACACGCGGCGCGCCGTCGCCGATCCCGAAGTCGACGTGTCAACGAAGTACCGGACGCGGTCCCCCTCGATGACGCCACCGGACCCGAGCGCGACCGCTTCGACGATCGACGGCGTCGGCAGGCTCACGAAGACGGCCTCCGTGGCGTTCGCAACGTCTCGGGGAGTCGAAACCGCGGTCGCTCCCAGGTCCGTAAAGACCCGAACGGCAGCCGCGTTTGTGTCACAGATCGTCAGGTGGTGCCCGGCGTCGACGAGACGGCGCGCCATCCGGCTGCCCATTCGTCCGACGCCGATCCAGCCCAGGGTCAATGCGCCCATCGGTCCCTCCGTCAGATGCCCAGTTCGTTGAACGTCTCCCGCGCGATGCGGAAGCTGTCGACCGCGGCGGGAACTCCGCAGTAGATCGCGACCTGGAGAAAGACCTCCATGATCTCACTCTTCGACAGACCGTTGTTGATGGCCCCCCGGACATGGGCCTTGATTTCGTGCGGCCGGTTCAGCGCCGAGATCATCGCGAGATTCAACATGCTCCGGGTCTTGTGGTCGAGGCCCGGCCTCCCCCAGATCTCGCCCCAGCAATATTCGGTGACGAGTTCCTGGAGCGGACGGTTGAAGTCGTCCGCCGTGGCAAACGCCTTGTCCACATAGTCGGCGCCGAGGACCTTGCGTCGGATCTCGAGGCCTTTTTCGAATGTTTCCTTGTTCATGAATGCTCCCTTTAAAAAGGGGGACAGTGAGCAATTCCAGTCGACGCCGGAGCCTGCCGAACGAAATTGCTCACTGTCCCCGTTTAAGCATCGGGTAGGGCTTCAGTTCTTCCATCGCTCAGCTCCGGGGCCACGTCATCGAAACGAGACCCCGGACGTCTTGCATGCGGTCCACATCGAGGACGGCGTCGGCCAGCCGGTCCGCCGCCCCATCGTCGAGGCGCACCCCGGCATTGTCGCGGAACTTGGCCCGAAGCTCGCCGTCGCTCATGGGGTTTTCGATGGACCCGCGATTGTACTCCTCGACCTCGTCGAACACCGCGCCGTCGTCCATTTCGATCGCCACGGCGCCCTTGAATCGTCCGGGCCCCGGATAGTCGGCGTCCACGAAATACTCCACGCGCCGCGCCAGGCCGAGGATTTCCTCGTTTCTCGCGCTCTCGTCCCGGTAGGCCGCGCGGCCGAGCTCGCCGAAATGGAGTGCCTCGGCCAGCGTGTACTGAAGCGAAACCCGCCCGTGATTTCCCGTCCCCGGCGCGCGCTTTTCTTCGACCGGCTCGCACACGATGGGCACGATGTAGGCGGGAACGGGGCACCGGATCCGCGCGATTCGTGACGGATCGATCGAGTGGCGCTCCCGCATCCGGAGCGCAGCGCTGATATAGGGATGGATGACGTGCGCCGCCGGGAACGGCTTGAACGACGCTTTCCGGCTTTCCCAGTCCGCACCGAGCCCGTGGGTCACGCGTCCGAGATCCTTCTTCGCGCCGGCATCCTGGACGAACGAGGCGAACAGACCGAAGCGCCCTTCGAGAATGCGCGGCGGACCGGTCACGCCGGATCGCGCGAGCAGCGCCGCCGAGATCCCCGACTGTGCGGCCCATCCCGAATGCAGGAACTTCGATTGGGTCCCGTCGACCCAGCATTCGAGCAGTCCGGACGCGAAGCTCCCGACGATTCCGGCCGCCGACGCCATGACGGCCGGGCCGGAATCGAGCAGCTTGCCCGTGAGGAATGCCACCCCGAACGGCGCGAAAAGCCCGGTCGGGTGCAGGCCGCGCTTGTGCATCTCTCCGGAAGAAACGCTCCCCACGCGGCAGGAGATCTCGTTCCCGGCGGCGATCGCCGTGACCAGCGCTTCGCCGTCGACCTGTCCCCACTCGGAAAGCGCGAGCGCCGCCGCGACCGCGGGACTGCTCATGTGGACGATGGACTCCACGTGGGTGTCGTCGTACTCGAGCGCCTGGGAAAGGGCCGCGTTCACGAAAGGCGCCCCCGTGACGCCGTATCCCTCGCCCGTCCCGAAGACGTGGCACGGTCCGGAAGGAAACATCGAACGGGCGGCTTCACACACCGACCGGCCGAATTCGGTGTCCAGCCCGGCCAGGGCCAGGCCGACCACGTCGAGAACCCTGAGCTTCGTCGCGTGGACGACGTCAGGCGGCAGGTCCCGGTACCGAAGAGCGGCCACCCACTCGGCGACGTCGATGGAGAGAGCGTGCATGCCGGAAGTGGAGTTATACAATACGCGGACCGCCGCCGTCTGGAAACGTCGGCGAAAGGAACAAAGAATGCCGGAAACCCGCGAACTGGCCGAATACGTCGTGACAAGCCGACTCGAGGACGTCCCCGATGACGTCCGGCACGAGGCGCGGCGCGCGATCGTCAACTACCTCGGGTGCGCCCTCGGCGGCGCTCGAGAACCGGCCGTGGACGCGGCCATCTTCGCCCTCGGCCCCTACTCCGGCGCGAGGACAGCCAGCGTCCTGGGCCGCGTCGATCGCCTGGACCCGCTCCACGCGTCCCTGATGAACGGCATCAGCTCCCACGTTCACGATTTCGACGACACGACGCCGTCGAACTACGTGCACCCGACGTCTCCGGTGGCGTCCGCGCTGTTCGCCTATGCCAGCCACGCGCCGATCTCCGGACGCGATTTCATGAATGCGTTCATTCTCGGATTCGAAGCCGAGACGCGCGTGGCCGACGCGGTCTACCCCGCGCACTACGACGCCGGGTGGCACATCACCGGAACCGCGGGAGTTTTCGGCGCGGCCGCCGCCATCGGAAACCTGTTGAAACTTTCCGTCGACCAGATGGTGTGGGCCCTCGGCCTGGCAGCCACCCAGGCCGCCGGCATCCGCGAGATGTTCGGATCGATGGGCA
>CAZTTI010000518.1:0-6178 GCA_964615925.1 uncultured Solibacteraceae bacterium | reverse complement strand
GGGGGGAAGTTGTAATGCAGCATGAAGTGTTTGAACGACTCTCCATCGAGCCGGTCCATCCTCTGGGCGTCGTCGGAGGTGCCCAGCGTGACCGATGCGAGGGCCTGCGTTTCGCCCCGGGTGAACACGGCCGAGCCGTGCGCGCGGGGGAGCACGCCCATCTCGATCCAGATCGGGCGGATCTCGTCGGTCGCGCGGCGGTCGGGCCGGATGTTGTCGTGCAGAATCTGATCCCGGAAGATGCGCTCCTTGAGCGCGCTGAACGCTGCCTTCGCCTGTCTGATTGTTTCCTCGCCAGCGTCAACCCCGAAACTCTCGACGACCTTGGCCTTCAGGTTGTCGATCTTGGCGTAGCTGGTCAGCTTGTCGTATTTCTGGGTGTTGAGCGCGTCCTCGAGGTCCGCGCGCACGAAGTCGGCGACCTTCGTGCGGATCTCTTCGTCGACACCCGGCAGGGCGAACTCGCGCTTCGTGGGACCGATGGCTTCGTGTAGCTCCTTCTCGAGCTCGATGATTTCCTTGATGGCGTCGTGTCCCACCTCGAGCGCCCGCACCATCTGTTCCTCGGAAATCTCGTCGGCGCCGGCTTCGACCATCGTGACGCCGTCCTCGGTCCCCGTGACGAGGAGATTCAACCGGCTTTCCTCCATCTGGGCATGGGTCGGATTCACCACGTATTCGTCGTCGACCAGGCCCACGCGGACCGCGGCGATCGGATCGTTGAACGGGAGGACGGAGGTGAACAATGCCGTCGAGGCGCCGATAATGCTCAGCGTCGACGGGTCGTTGTCTTCATCGGCGGAGACGACCATGGCGATGACCTGGGTCTCGTTGCGATACCCTTCCGGGAACAGCGGCCGGATCGGCCGGTCGATCATCCGGCTGTTGAGGACTTCGCGCTCGGACGGTTTGCCTTCGCGCTTGAAGAACCCTCCGGGAATCTTGCCTGCGGCATAGAAGTTGTCGCGGTGGTCGCATGTCAGTGGGAAGAAGTCGGCTCCTTCCCGGGCTTCCCTGGCGCCGCAGGCGGTCACGAGGACGATGGTGTCTCCGTAACGCACCCAGGCAGCCCCGTCGGCCTGCGTTGCGAGCTTGCCGACTTCGATGGAAAGCTCACGGCCTCCGATGGTTGTGCTGACTTTGTGCACGTTCATCATGTCGTTGGTCCTCTTTCTGCGGTCTGACGGATAAGCAAAGGAAGGCGCTTGCCGCCCAGCTCGTGTCGGATGGCAGGAGTGGTGGACGCCCAAACTATGGATTCGGGACGTTGCACTTGGGATTGGGCCTTCGTCCGGAACTCAGGAAGAAAAAGGAAGGGGCCTACTTCCGCAGGCCGAGCTTTTGAATAACTTCCCGATACCGCCCGACTTCGTTGTTCTTCAGGTATTCGAGCAGCCGCCGCCGCCGTCCCACGAGCTTCAGCAGCCCGCGCCGGGACGCATGATCCTTCTGGTGTGTCTTGAAATGCTCGGTCAGATACGAGATCCTCTCGCTGAGAATCGCGATTTGCACTTCCGGAGACCCCGTATCCGAAGGATGGATGCGAAACTGGTCGATGATCGAGCCTTTGGATTCCCTCGTCAGAGCCATGTCTTCTTTTCGTCTTCCCCCTCTAATAGGAACGAGTCAGATTAGCACAACTTCAGGGTGCGCCCAACCGTCTTTTCGCCACGCGACGGCGAGTAGATCTCTTTCTTTGTTGAAGATGCACAGATAGCCCTCGTCTCCCCCGCACGGAACGGACTGGCCGTGACCGACAGCTTCCGCGGCATCGCCCTCGACCTCGATTCCCGGAAGGTGACCGAGGAACTCGGACGGGCGGATCACGTCCCCTGGTTCTGCGTTCTCGATTCCCACGGCCTGGACCTCGAGAAACGGGCCGGACCGCGTCCGCCGGAGCCGCGAAAGATGCGCGCTGGTCCCGAGCCGCCGGCCGAGGTCGCGGGCCAGGCTGCGGATGTAGGTTCCACCAGAGCAGACGACCCTGAAATCGATGCTTTCGGTCCGGATTGCTTCCGGGGTGAACCGATCGATCGTGACCTCGATCGGCGCCGGTTCGACCGGTTCTCCCTCGCGCGCCATTCGATACGCCCTCCTTCCGCCGATCTTCTTCGCGCTGAATGCCGGAGGGATCTGGTGGCTGGTTCCGAGAAACGACTCCATCGCTTCGACGAGCTGCACAGGTTCGAGATCCGCAGGTTCGGGCTTGCCGACCGGATCGCCTTCTCTGTCCAACGTCGTGGTTTCCCACCCGAACCGGATCGTTCCCACGTACTCCTTCGGCGAGTTCGGCACGAACCGGGCCAGACGCGTGGCGGGACCGAGAGTGAGGGGCAGGACGCCCGTCGCCATGGGATCGAGCGTTCCGAGGTGACCGACCCTGGGGGTTCGGAACGTCTTGCGCATCTTCCGGACGACATCGTGCGAAGTCACGCCTTCAGGCTTGTCCACGACAACGATACCGATCGGGATTGAGGGATTCACATTCGAAGGCCCGGCCGAAGGCGGCCTATTCTTCGTTGGGATCGTCGTCGTCGCCGAGTTCGGACAGCAGGCCTTCGATCCGCATGCCGTGCTCGACGGAATCGTCGTAGTCGAAGACCAGTTCCGGGGTCCGCATCAGGTGGGGCATCCGGGCGCCGAGCTGGCTTCGGAGGAACGATCGAGCCGACTGGAGACCGGCCAACGTGTCCCGGCGCTCGGCGAGGCTGCCGGCGCCGCTCACCCAGACGCGGGCGTTGCGCATGTCCTTGGACAGATCGACGTGCGTCACCGTGACCGGACCGACCCGGGGGTCGTCGATCTCCGTGTCGATCAGTATCGTCAGTTCCTCGCGAATCTGTTCGCCGACCCGCGCCAGCCGCCGCTGTTCCGCCATCAGAGCAACCCGATCGTCCCGACGACCTCGCAATCGGGCAAGGTCCGGTGGACTTCTTCAAGTGCCAGCTCGAGCTGGCGTTCCAGGTAACCCGGGTCCGGGCCGACGCTCACCACTCCCATCCCGGCGCGCTGCCAGAGTTCCTGATGGTCGGTTTCCGCCACCGAGACGTTGAACTTGTTCCGCAGCCTGTCGCGAAGGCTGCGCAAAGCCATTCTCTTGTCCTTGAGCGACTGCGCGTAAGGGATGTGGAGCTCGAGCTCGAGCAACCCGATGTGTGAGGGCATGGTTTCGAGTCCGAACGAACGGCCGCGAGACCGGCGAACGGGACGGGCCCCTTCCGTGCCGGAAGGCTCCTAGACGCCGATGTCCGCGGCGACTTTCTCCGTCGTGAAAGCCTCGATGACATCCCCGACCTTCACGTCGTTGTATCCGGCCAGTCCGATGCCGCATTCATACCCGGACCGGACTTCCGAAGCGTCTTCCTTGAACCGTTTCAACGACGAAATCTTTCCTTCGTAGATAACGACGTTGTCGCGGAGCAAGCGGACCTGGTTGTTCCGCGACACCTTGCCGTCGGTGACGTAGCAGCCGGCGATCGTGCCCGCCTTCGGCACACGGAACGTCTCCCGGACCTCCACGCTTCCCTGCGCCACTTCCCGGGTGATGGGGTCGAGCATCCCCCGCATGGCCAGCTTGAGCTCGTCCACGACGTTGTAGATCACCGTATGGAGACGGATATCGATCTTCTCCCGCGCCGCGATCTCGGCCGCCTTCCTCTCCGGACGGACGTTGAACCCGATGATGACGGCGTTGGACGTCATCGCCAGAAGCACGTCGTATTCCGTAATCGCGCCAACGGCGGAGTGGATGATCTTGACCCGGACCTTGTCGGTGTCGAGTTTCGACAGCATGTCCTGAAGAACCTCGGCCGAACCCTGGACGTCCGCCTTCAGGATGACGGGGACTTCCTTGACGTCTCCCTTGGACAGCTGGAGGTGGAGTTGGTCGAGCGTCAGCCGACTGCTCTTGGCCAGTTCCAGTTCCCGGAGCGACTGCTGCCGGAATTGGGCGATCTGACGGGCCTTGCTGTCGTCGGTGATGACCTGAAGGGAGTCGCCCGCCATCGGAAGGCCCTGAAGCCCCAGGACTTCCACCGGGACCGCGGGGCCGGCCGCGCTCACCGTGCGGCCGATCTCGTCGACCATCGCGCGGACCTTCCCGTACACGGAGCCGACGATGAAGTTGTCGCCGACGTGCAACGTGCCGTTTTCGACGAGGACGGTGGCGACGTTGCCCCGGCCCTTGTCCAGCTTGGCCTCGAGCACCGTGCCCATCGCCGGGAAATTGGGATCGGCCCGCAGATTCTGCATGTCGGCGACGAGGAGGATCATGTCCAGGAGCGAATCGATGTTCGTCTTCTGCTTGGCCGAGACCTCCACCATGACCACGTCCCCACCCCAGTCCTCAGCCAGCACTTGCTTCTCGGCGAGCTCGCGCTTGACCTTGTCGACGTTGGCGCTGGGAGAGTCGATCTTGTTGATCGCGACGATCATGGGGACTTTCGCTGCCCGCGTGTGCGAGATCGATTCCACGGTCTGGGGCATGACGCCGTCATCGGCCGCGACGACGAGGATGACGATATCGGTCACCGACGCGCCCCGCGCCCGCATCAGACTGAAGGCCTCGTGGCCCGGCGTATCGAGAAATGTGATCTTGCGATCGCCGACCGGAACCTGATACGCGCCGATGTGCTGAGTGATTCCTCCGTGTTCGGATTCGGTCACTCTTGTTTCCCGAATTGAGTCGAGCAAGGATGTTTTTCCGTGGTCGACGTGGCCCATGATCGTGACGACGGGAGGACGGGGTTCGAGCTTGCCGGGATCCCCGGACTCGCTGACCTTCTCCACGGCCTCCATCTGCACCGATTCCTCGAACGTCACGAAATCCACGTCGGCATTGAAGTCCTTGCAGATCTGCTCGGCCAGTTCCTGATCGAGGGTCTGGTTCATCGTGGCGAGGATGCCGCGGTCCATGAGCTTCTTGATGACGTCCTTGGAGCGCGCGTCGAGCTTCTCGGCGATTTCCTTGACGGTCACGTTGTCGGTCAGCGTGACCGTGCGATGTTCCCGGACCGGCTCGGGCTTCGGCTGGGGGCGCGGCATCGGGCGACGGTCGAGCGTCCGCTCCACGCGGGAGGCCCGCGTCGGACGCGGCCGGTCCCGGCGCATGTCGCGCCGGGGTCCGTCCGGGCCGGCGGGGCGGGGCGGCGCCGGACGAACATGGGTGGGACGCACCGTCCGCGTTTCCCGCATCGGCCGCGGGGGCGCTTTCGGCACGGGCCGATTCTGGGCCCGAAGCCGTTCTTGTGCAAGTTGCTGCATGGTCTTGCGCTCCTCGGGGGGAGGCGCGGTTGCGGCGGCTGGCCGTTCGGGAGCGGGCCGGGACACCGGTTTCGCCGTGGCGGCGGCCGGCCGTTGCGGGGGCAGTGCCGGCTCGGGCGGACGGGGTGCCACACGGGGCGCGGCCACCGAGGCTGCCGGGCGTGAGGGTTTTTCAGGGGGCGCTTCGGCTGGGGCCGGTTGCGCTGCCTGATCGGGTGTCTCCTCGGGCGGCTGCTCGGGTTTGGGACGGGCCTTGACGAGCTTTGGTTCGGGTCCCGCGGGCTTGGCCAATTTCGCCGGTTCCTGCTTGGATTTCTTCTCAACTGCGAGGACGCCGAGGTTTTCGCGAAGCATGTCGGCCATGCGGTCTTCCACCGTGTTCGAGTGCGATGTCACCGGCGCTCCCAGGTGCTGCAACTCTCGAATCACTTCGCTATTGTCGCGGTTCAGTTCCCGCGCTAGCTGGTAGACCCGAATCTTCGCCATGCGTTACGTTGACCTCTTCTTCGTTGACCGTTCACCCGCTCGGGCGCCGGAGCTATCGCCGTAGAATAACATGGCATAACGAGCGCCGCCGCACGGCCACGGGGAGCCGGTCGTTGTCAAGCTTGGGCCTTCAGGCTCCCGTGCCTCCGGGTTCGTCATCCTTGCCGGCCGTCCCGGTCTCGGCTGTCTCCGCTATCTCCGCTGTCTCGGCCGGCACCGGGTCGGCGGCTTCGGCTCCCGCGCCTCCGGGTTCGTCATCCTTGTTGGCCGTCCCGGTCTCGGCTGTCTCGGCTGTCTCGGCTGTCTCCGCTATCTCCGCTGGCTCGGCCGGCACCGGGTCGGCGGCTTCGGCGGTGTCTTCCCGGGAGAACATCCGCTGCTGCGTGACGCGCTCGAGTTCCTCCTGGTAGCTGGGCAACGCCGCGTAGTA